>JBCBTL010000652.1:0-2241 GCA_039818705.1 Cyanobacteria bacterium J06639_1 | reverse complement strand
GAAAAAAACTGGAAACGAGCAGGGGCTGGGATCGGGCGGGGAGCGCCAGGATAAAGCCCTCGGAGGCACTCCAGCCAGATGGAACGTCACCCGCTAAGATGAGACCATAACGTTTTGCAAAGAGCGAGCCTGCCGTAGTTACGGGAACGAGGGTTCGCACGCTAGCAACAGGAGTCGATCATGTTAGAGCGCAAGATCTATCAACTGGCTCGGGAAGGGAAAGACGTTTCGATCTTTCTGCGCGATCGCGGTTCCTGGTTAGAGCGCGTCCGCATTCTCGACATTGAGGGTGATATCGTCTTAGTCCGTCACGAAACCGAAGACGAAGACGAAATTTGCGCCTGGGAGGAAATGATCCGACTCGATGCCATTAGTTCCATCGCGCAGCGCTTGTCCACCATTCCCAAACACGCGCTCACGCCTGGAGATTTGCTGGTGTCGGACGACTGCCCTGAAGCCGAATTGATCGATGCCAAGTTAGAGGCTCGCATTGAGGCGGCGGCGCTGGAGGCTGACGCGCAGCCGGAAGGACGCGGCGAGGGCAATAGTTCGGACTCTACGGCTGAGGATGGATAAATCCTAAAGTGGGGCGCTAGCGTAGGTGGCGGCACGAGAGAGTTAGGCTGGAAGAAGTGAGAGGCGATCGCCCGAGCTGCGATCGCCTTCTTCGTATCTCGATGGCGTTGCGACTCTGGGTAGCGATTTGAACTGGTGGGCTTACGTACTGCCGCCCGTTTTGGGGCTGGTCATCGGCTATTTCACCAATGACCTCGCCATCAAAATGCTGTTTCGGCCATACCGCGAATATCGGGTGTTGGGTCGCGGGTTGCCCTTCACGCCGGGGCTGATTCCGCAAAACCAGGCGCGACTTGCCACTAAAATTTCCGACACGATTATGGGGTCGCTACTGACCCCTTCCGAACTGCAAAATCTGGCGCGTCGCTTACTCGCGCTAGAACGACTGCAAGCGGCCATTCGGTGGCTGCTGAAGTTGGGATTAGAACGGCTGCAAGATCCGCAGCAACAGCAGCAAACCGCGCGCGTGCTGGGACGAATTTTGCACGACTGGTTTAGCGAATCGCTGCCCCGGCTGTTGAAGGTGATGGCGCGACAAGAGACATTTTTAGAGGCACAGCTCAACCGCATCTTCGACGAAATTTTGCTGAACGTGCGCCTTTCTGAAGAGCAAGCGCGATCGATCTCGGGGTGGGTGTGGGAGCAAGCACTGCCCCCCAGCGCCATTCGGCAAGGGCTGATCGACTTTCTGACCGATCGCAATATTGAAGCGATCGATGAGGGGTTTCGCGATCGCGCTACAGGCACCTACTGGGTGGTCGCCAATCTGTTCGGACTGCGCAACGCCCTCATTCGGCTGCGCGCCTACTGCATCGAAGAACCCACCGTTACCGAGCAGATATTAGGAGATTTGCTCAAAGATATCGGCGCTAGCCGACGCCTAACGGAAATCATTCAAAATCTATCGCTGCAAAATTTGCCCGTCCATACCGTGCGGCAACTGCGCAAAGGAATGCGGGACGCAGTGCGGACGTATTTGCGACAGCAAGGCCCTTCCGTGCTGCAAGACCTGACCGATTCGATCGATTGGGAAGACGCAGCCAAGCTGATTCTGGGGCGGTTGCAAAAGTCGGAAGTATTGCAGGAGGCGCTGCCGCAGGTGGCGGACGATTTGGCATTAGTGTTCAAACGCTATCTCGATCGCGATTTGGAATCTCTGATGACACAGGTGATTCCGATTTTGAATATCGATCAAGTGATCGTCGATCGCGTGAATGCTACCTCACCTCAGAATTTAGAGTCTGCTATTCAAGGCATTGTGAAGCGCGAATTACAGGCGATCGTGAATTTAGGCGGTATTTTGGGCTTTGTCGTCGGCTGTATTCAAGTGGTGATTCTGCAATTCGTGCGCTAAACCGAATTCATAATTTGTATTGATAGAATGCCTCATCGGCGCGATATCGAACTTCGATAAAAGGCCAATTTTTTCGGGCGTAGCATGAAAGCGTAGGTGCAGGGACGCTTAGCTGTCTTAGGTGCTATGACACTGTCTCAGGTACAGCCCGAGCAGTTTTACGGGCTTTCGAGTCGAGAGATAATCGAGCATTTCCAGAGTAATGTCGAGCGAGGATTGACGGCGGAAGCTGTCGCGCGACGGTACGAGCAGTACGGCTGGAACGAACTTCCGGTCAAGCCCGGTCGTCCGGCTTGGTTGCGATTTCTGCT
>JBCBTL010000651.1:0-2242 GCA_039818705.1 Cyanobacteria bacterium J06639_1 | reverse complement strand
AGGCATCGTCGTCGCCCGCCTCGCCAATAGCGGTCAAGTGCGCTTTGCGACTGCCGATCAACCTCTGCAGCTCGTCACGGGCGCGACTGCCGTACAGCAACTCACCACAGAAGAAGATGGCTCTTTGACGGCTGAAGATGCGGCGTCTGCACTGCAACCCGTCGTGACCAACTACAAAGATGGCGATACGGTTTCGGGGGCATCCTTCACGATTGAAGGTCAAACGGAACCCAACGCTTCCGTCCAAATTAAAGCTACCTCTGTGACCTCGCTGGCCGGCATCATTGGCGCGCAGCAAACGCTTGCCAATCAGACCGTCCAGGCTGACGCAGACGGTAAATTCAGTCTGAGAATGCGTCCGACGCTCGTCACCTCTGGCTCGACTTACACGGTTGAGCTGACGGGGATTCAAGGCGAAACTACGAGCCCTACGACCACTATCAAACTCCGTCAACGGTAGAGTTTCGTCGGTCGAAAAGAGACTAACTGGGAGCTGGGGGTAAGAACTCAGCTCCCAGTAGTTTTTTAGGCGTCTTCGTAGGCAGAAAGAGGCAAGCACGAACAGACGAAGTTGCGATCGCCGTAAGCATTGTCAATTCGTCGTACTGCTGGCCAGAACTTAAACTCTCGCGTCCAACTGGCCGGATATGCGCCCACCTCGCGCGAATACCTGTGCGGCCACTCGTCAGCAGTCACCATCACCGCCGTGTGAGGGGCGTTTTTGAGCGGGTTGTCCTCGCGATCGCTCTCCCCATTCGCAATGGCATCGATTTCTTTACGAATCGCGATCATGGCATCGCAAAAGCGATCGAGCTCAGCTTTAGACTCACTCTCAGTTGGCTCCACCATCATCGTGCCCGCCACAGGCCACGAGATCGTCGGCGCGTGATAGCCGTAATCCATCAGTCGCTTGGCGATGTCGTCCACTTCAATCCCGGCCTGTTTTTTGAACCCGCGCAGATCCAAAATGCATTCGTGCGCCACCCAGCCGGATTCGCCTTTGTACAACACGGGATAGTACGGCTCTAGCCGTTTTGCCATATAGTTCGCATTCAAAATCGCCACTTGTGTCGCGCGTTTGAGGCCGCTCGCCCCCATCATGCGAATGTACACCCACGAAATCGGCAGGATGCTGGCACTGCCCCAGGGTGCAGCCGCGATCGCCCCACTCCCCGACTCTCCCGAAGTCTCGATAACCGGATGATTCGGCAAAAAGGGCACGAGATGGGCAGCCACCGCGATCGGCCCCATCCCCGGCCCCCCGCCGCCGTGGGGAATGCAAAACGTCTTATGCAAATTCAGGTGACATACGTCCGCCCCAATATCCCCCGGACGGCACGCCCCCACCTGCGCGTTCAAATTCGCCCCATCCATGTACACCTGACCGCCGTGCTGGTGGACGATCGCGCAAGCTTCGCGAATCCCCGTTTCAAACACGCCGTGAGTCGATGGATAGGTAATCATCAACGCCGCTAGCGTCTCGCGATGTTTCTCGGCCTTCGCCCCCAAGTCCGCGAGGTCGATATCGCCCTGCTCGTCGCATTTCACGGGCACGACCTTCATCCCCGCCATCACCGCACTAGCCGGGTTCGTCCCGTGTGCCGACTGCGGAATTAGACAGGTGATGCGATCGCGATCGCCCCGAGCCGCGTGATATTCCCGAATCGCCAGCAACCCAGCATATTCCCCCTGAGACCCCGCGTTCGGCTGCAACGACACGCCCGCAAATCCGGTAATCTCTGCCAGCATCGTTTCCAACTGGTCGAAGAATTTGCGATAGCCTCGGGCTTGCTCGGGAGGCGCGAACGGATGCAGGTTGCCAAACTCCGGCCACGTTACGGGAATCATTTCCGCCGTCGCGTTCAGCTTCATCGTGCAAGAGCCGAGCGGAATCATCGATTCGGTCAGCGACAGATCCCGAGCCTGCAAGCGGTGCATGTAGCGCAACATCTCCGTTTCGGAGTGGTGGCGATTGAATACCGGATGCGTTAGATACGGACTGTGACGCCGCCAGGAATCGCGATCGCCATCCAACTCTTTCCACTCGTCGCTTTCGACCAAATCTGCCAGCGAGAAATCTAGAGAGCGATCGCCCGCAAATACTTCCCACAGATCGACCAAGTCATCAACTGACGTCACTTCATCGAGTGCGATCCCGATCGCCGAGTCCGAAAGCGATCGCAAGTTCACCTGTTTCGCCGCCGCCCGAGCCAAAATGTCAGCCCGAGAGCGATCGCCCAGC
>JBCBTL010000650.1:0-2244 GCA_039818705.1 Cyanobacteria bacterium J06639_1 | reverse complement strand
TTGGCTGTCCGAAGTCAGCAGCATCGCCATCAACGAATCCGTGCTGGATTTGGGCGTAGCTTTCAAAAACTTCTTTGCCAGTCTCACCGGCAAGCGAAAGGGAGCCAGGGTCAATCCTCCTCGGTTCAAGTCCCGCTGTCATCGGCAGTCGTTTCGACTGACCCGAGGCGGGTTCAGCGTTCACAGCCAAAGCATCAAGCTTGCCAAGCTCGGGCACGTGCGCATGAAAGTCTCGCGACCGCTGCCGAGCGCTCCCAGCTCAGTCACGGTCATCAAAGATGCCAGCGGGCGCTACTTTGCATCATTCGTGGTGGACGTGCCCGAGAGTTCGTTGCCTGAATCCGATGCTGCTGTGGGTATCGACGTGGGCTTGGAAACGTATGCCACGCTCAGCACGGGAGAGAAGGTAGACAATCCCCGTTGGCTGCGAAAGCTACTGCCGAGGCTGCGTCGGTATCAGAAGAGTCTGTCTCGCAAACAGAAAGGCTCGTCCAACTGGCATCATCAGCGGAAGAAGGTGGCGAAGCTGCACGCCCACATCAAAGACTGTCGGAGTGACTTTATCCACAAGCTCAGCACTCGACTGGTACGCGAAAACCAAGCGATATCGGTCGAGGATTTGTGCGTGAAGGGATTGGTCAGAACTCCTCTAGCGAAGTCGTTTAGCGATGCGGGTTTGGGGCAGTTCGTGACGATGCTAGAAGCGAAGTGTCACCGCCACGGTCGTCATTTCCTGAAAGTAGACCGGTTCTATCCGAGTTCGCAGGTGTGCAGTGCTTGCGGACATCAGGACGGGAAGAAACCGCTAAACATCAGACGTTGGCAGTGTTCCGAGTGTGGAGCGAGCCACGATAGGGATGTGAATGCGGCGGTGAACATTAAAGTCGCGGGCGGGCTGTCCGAGACTGAAAACGGCTGTGGAGAGAGTGTCAGACCTGGGGCAACCCGGGCAGTTCTCAGTGAAGCAGCAACCCACCCAAACCGAGAGTGCCAGCCGGTCTCTCTGAGGTAGGGGGAATCTCCGCGCCTTCAGGCCGGAGAGGATGTCAACAGATGTGGCGCTTGGCTCTCGAGTGTAAACTTTCAACTGGAAACAGATGAATACACGCACCTCTGCTCAGCCTCTCACATCACCTGTCAGCTCGTGCACGGGTCGTTGCTATGCCCTGAAAAAGCTGCTGGAATGGGAGAGTTCCAACAGCTTTACTTGCAGATATTTAGGGGTTGAAGCCGGGATTAAGCAGCCTGGAGTTCCTGGCAGTAGGTGTCGTAGATGCCGTCGAGGAACTGCCACAGGGCGGTGGCGGCTGCATCGGCAGCGGCTAAGACTTCGGCTTCAGCTTCAGGGCTGTCGGCGTGCTTGGCGATCGCCTGCATTTCCACTTCGGAGTGGATTTCATCGGCCTGAGCGTGAACCGAGAAGAATTCGTAGCTGCTGGGGTCGGTGAGACCGTAGAACTCTTTGAGTCCATCGATTTTCACGCCTGCGATCGCCGGGATTTGGCTTTCGTAGGCGTAGAGTGCAGCGAGTCCCGCATAAAAGGGAGACGTGGCGCAGAGGCGACGGAAGGTGTCGACCAAATTGTGGGTTTGGGGTAGGGGTTCGACGTTGTCCAGCTCGGCTTCGGTAGCGCCAAGGGAGAGGGCGAACTGCTTCCAGAGGTAGGGGTGATTGCGATCGCCGCGTTCTTCCTCAATCAAGTTTTCGAGGAGTTCTTGACGCAGGGCGAGGTCGGGGGTGTTGAAGTGGACGGCGCTGACGTAGGTGGGGAAAGCGCGCACGTTGTGGAAGTATTGCACGGCGTAGTGGCGCAGTTGCTCTTGGGTGAGCTTTCCGGCTGTCCACGCTTGATAGAAGGGGTGGGTGAGAAGGTGCTTGCGGTCGATGAGAGTCTGGAGTGTCTCGCGGAGTGTCATCGGCATTACGCAATTCGATACTGCAAAGATGAACAGTATCACGTTTCCAAGACCCTACCCCCGAATTGTTGCCTCTCGACACGCAGCGTCATAAAAACTAGTATTCACGCCCAAAGGTTGATGAAAAGTGTCACGGATACCCCATGGTGGAGTTGATACATGCAGCATAGAATTCAACACTTTCTTCGATACAACTTTTGACCAAAATCAATTCGGGTCAAAATTACCCATGGAAAATATAGCAAGGGCGCTCAGGATTAGAATTGTGTAGCTAATGATTGAGAAGCCTATTGCAATATTTTCCATGGGTAATTTTGACCCGAATTG
>JBCBTL010000649.1:0-2251 GCA_039818705.1 Cyanobacteria bacterium J06639_1 | reverse complement strand
TTTGGGGCTCTTCTGGCTGAGATTGTGACATATCCAGCCGTTGAGCCTTTTTCTATGCCCTTATGTCAGTGCCATTGCCCCCTAAGTCCCCTTTGGATTGAGTCCCGCATTAAATTGAGTCCCGAATTCTCGATTGAGGTTGCCTGAAGCCCATGTCATCTGCGCCATCCATCGCCGTCATCCTGGGCACGCGACCCGAGGCCATCAAGCTCGCCCCCGTCATCCAAACCCTCAAAAATGCCCCCGATTTCAACGTGCAGGTCGTTCTCACCGGGCAACACCGCGAAATGGTACAGCAGGTAATGGACTTATTCGCGATCTCCCCCGATATCGATCTCGACATCATGCAGCCCCGCCAAAGCTTGACCGACATCACCGAACGCAGCTTGAGGGGATTAGAGAAGTATTTTAGCGATCGCCCCACCGATTTCGCGATCGTCCAGGGCGACACGACGACTGCTTTTGCGGCTGCTCTGGCTGCGTTCTACCAAAAAATTCCCATCGGTCACGTGGAAGCGGGGTTACGCACCGACGACCTATTCAACCCCTATCCTGAAGAAGCCAATCGCCGCCTGATTTCGCAGCTCGCCACCTGGCATTTTGCTCCCACCGAAAAAGCGGTTGAAAACTTACACCGCAGCGGCGCGATCGGCCACATCATCCAAACCGGAAACACCGTCATCGACGCGCTCCTTCAAGTTGCCGCCCGCAACCTCCCCAACCCTATCCCCGGCTTGGACTGGGACAAACACCGCGTCATGCTCGTCACCGTCCACCGTCGCGAGAACTGGGGAGCCGCCCTCGACACCATCGCCGCCGCCTGCCTAGAACTCCTCGACACCTTCCCCGATACGGCGATCGTGCTTCCTCTCCACCGCAATCCTGTCGTCCGCGATCCTCTCAAAAAGCATCTCGACTCCCACCCGCGCGCCTGGCTGACCGAACCCCTCGACTACGGCAACCTCGTCGGCGCGCTCCAGCGCTCCACCTTAGTTCTGAGCGACTCTGGCGGCATTCAAGAAGAAGCCCCAGGCTTGGGCAAACCCGTTCTAGTCTTGCGAGAAACGACTGAAAGACCGGAGGCGATCGCTGCTGGCACTGCCCGCCTCGTGGGAACGAACACTGAAGCGATCGCGACCGAAGCCACGCGCTTATTGACGGACAAAGACGCTTACGAAACGATGGCTCGGGCGGTCAATCCGTTTGGGGATGGGAAGGCAAGCGATCGCATTTTGGACGCATTGCGATCTGGCGTTAGTTCTGAATTTCAGTGAGGGGGACGCTGGAGGCTATGGGAGTTAGCAGCGTTGGCAGGTGGCGAGAGAGTTTAGCGCGTAAAGCATCGACAGGGCGATCGGGTTCCAGTTTGAGGACGTAGCGATATAGAAAAAGTAAACCGCTGAGAGCCTGGTTTTGGGTGGATGCCGCCACGTGCTCATTGACAGCCAAGTGGGTCAAGAATGCCTCGATGTGAGTCGTCTCCATCTCATTGGGGTGCTGCTTGTTGTGGAACAAGATGAAGCGCCGAATCCAGTAGACGTAGGTTTGCTCGGTTCGATACGAGTAGTGTTTGAGTCGGATAGCATCTCAAACCTGTTCTAGGAGCTTCTTTGGAGGTTTGGCCATCAGTATTCATCCGTCGCTCATTCGGGCTAATCACCCATGTAGGTATATTGGGCAGAATCAGCCGGGCTGCTATCCGGAGAGGATACGGAAATATTCGGGCTAATCACCCATATCAGGGGTAATATACGGATGAAGATTCGGGCTATCTACCCGGGATGAGGTGTTGTGCGGAAAAATTCCGTCTAATAAGTAGTTATAGCTCTTGACCCTCTTTTGGTTTTGCTTCTAAATCTATGCTAATTAAAGACTTCATCGCCGAGTATAGCAATCACCCTGTTCTCTTCGTAGGAACGGGCATAAGTTTACGGTATCTACAAACTTCATACACTTGGGATGGACTTTTAAAGAAAATAGCTTTTGAGTTGCGAGATACAGAAGAATACTATCTCGATCTAAAATCAAAGTGTGCTGTTGCGGGGGATTATGATTTTTCAAAAATCGCCTCACTACTAGAGCAAGACTTAAATGAGGGGCTAATTTCTGACCGCAACGGCAAATTCAAAGAGATAAATGACACTTTTTATGAAGGAATGAGAAATGGAGTAAATCTAAGCAGACTCAAAATTTACATTTCTGACATCCTTTCATATCTAGATAAAAAAGAAGAAATGCTTGGCGAGTTAAG
>JBCBTL010000648.1:0-2257 GCA_039818705.1 Cyanobacteria bacterium J06639_1 | reverse complement strand
CTCGGCCCGATTGGGATTTTGTGCGTTCAGCGCACCCTCGCTCGCGGACGGCTCGTCGGGTTTGCGTCGGGTTTGGGGGCGGCTACGGCGGATGCGGCGTACGGATGTTTCGGCAGTTTGGGCTGGACGGCGATCGCCTCCGGGCTGTCGCCGCTTCAGGTCGGGTTGCAGATTGCAGGAGGGGTGTTTTTGCTGGCGATCGCGTGGCAAATCGGGCGTTCGACTCCCCCCGCGTTGACGGAAAAGACACTAGCTGGCGAACGCGGCAGTCTTTCTTGGGCGTACGGTTCGACGTTCGCGCTAACGATGACGAATCCGCTAACCGTGCTGACGTTCGTGGCCTTGTTTGCGGGGGCGAGTGGCGATCGCGTGTCGGGAGTGAATGTAGCGCTGACGGTGCTGGGGGTATTCGTGGGGTCGAGTGCGTGGTGGTTGGCGTTGAGTGGCGGGGTGAGCTGGGGGCGGCGCTGGCTGCGCGCGTCGAGCTGGCGCTGGCTGAATGGACTGGCGGCGATCGCGATCGCGGGATATGGGGTGAGGGCGATTGGGCTGGGACTTTTATCCCTTCGGTAGGCGAAAATGTCACCCAAAGTTTGCGCTTAAGACCGAAGCCGCAGATGACATGAATCGCTAGCATTGCCGTATCTAGAGGCTTTCGCAGGGCAATTAGGAGGGACGGTGGCCGGATCGACTTTCAAGCAGGGACGATCGCGCTGGGGGCAAGTGGCGGCGATCGCGTTGACGGCATCGGCGACGACGGGGTGTGTGCGCTACGAGCTGGGGTTGCGGTTTAACTGGATGGGGGGCGGCGAGATTACGCAAGATCTATCCTGGGATTCGCTGCTGACGGGGTTGGCGAACGAGCTGGAAGTGGGCGTAACCGACCAGTTGATTGCGGAAGTGGAGCGGCGGGCGGAGACCGTTGATGGCTCTCTCTCTCAGATTTCAGACAGCCACGTTAGGGTGACGATTCCGTTCGATCGCTATTCCGACCTCGAAGAGAAAGTCGATCGCTTCATCAACGAGCCGTGGGTGATGTTGCCGGATACGCAAAGTTCGCTGCTGCCACCTGCGCCGATTCAATTGGCTGTCGCTGAGACTGAATTTTCGCCCGTGTTGGCGGAAGCGATCGCGCCTAGTTTCTCTTTGCTGTCTGGCGAGTCTGGGGCGATCGCGCAGGCTACGGTGGCTCCGTCTTCGGAACTCGATATCGAGCGGCAGAGTTTCGTGCTGCTCGATCGCTACACGTTGACCTATGACCTCGATTTGCGCGGGGTGGCGGTGGACGTGCCGGGTGGGTTGTTTTCGGTGTCGATCGATCGCCTGCTCGATTTGAAGTTTTCGTTGGAAACGCCGTTGCGGCCTAGTGCGTCGAATGCGACGTTTCAAGAGGGGAATCGGCTGAGTTGGGATTTGCAGACGGGGCGGGTGAATCGGTTGGAGGCGGTGTTTTGGTTGCCGAGTTGGGTGGCGCTGGTGACGTTGATGGGGGCGATCGTGGTGCTGGCGGTGGCGGGGTGGATGTGGTCGGCGCGGCGGCGGGGCGATCGCGATTGGGTGGAGCGACTGGAGTGAGGGGTGGATAGATAGGGAGGAGCTTTTTGAATGGGTCTGTTGAGAACCTGGATGTCTTGAGGGTGGGGTCGCCCACCCTCAAACTCCCGCGATTGGGGGCCTGACTCCCCCAATCCCCCCGCAAGTAGAGGGTCTGTGGAGTGGCTGGGGCGCGGTGGGGGCGATCGCCTGAAGATGCTGATGTGCAGCGCCCCTGAAACTGGAGAGCGTGTTTAGAGGTTGAGCTGTTTGGAGGATGGTACGCCAATCCCGCTCCCCTGCGGGCGATCGCTGGGGAGCGGGATTGGCGTGAGATGGGTGCAGGGGACTAGACGGTGGCTTCGATGAGAACGCGATCGCTTTTCTGATTCACCGTGACCTGGCCGTCGTCGTCTACGTCCAAGAGAGCCGTATCGCCAGCTCGAACGTCACCCGCTAGGAATGCTTCTGAAAGGCGATCCTCAACGAGACGCGAGATGGCTCGACGCAGAGGGCGCGCGCCGTAGCTGGGGTCGAAGCCTTCGTTGACTAATAGCTCTTTGAAGGCTGGGGTGAATTCAATTGCGATCTCTTGAGAGAGCGCTAGGCGCTGCGTCACGTCTTGCAGCATGATCTCGGCGATTTCGGTCACCTCTTCGCGATCGAGCTGGCGGAAGACGATGATGTCGTCCAAGCGATTTAGCAGTTCGGGGCGGAAGAACTG
>JBCBTL010000647.1:0-2264 GCA_039818705.1 Cyanobacteria bacterium J06639_1 | reverse complement strand
TAATGTCTTAAGAAAAGCACAAGTCAGAGCAGACTGATGCGATCCCGCTGCAAAATACTGCCATTGAAGCTGCCTCTCTGTACGTATTTCTGCTGCGAAATATGTGGGATCGGCAATCTTCTTCACTATTGGCAATCTTGTAACTCTCGCGTTGTTGTTGCGATCGCGGTGCTATGGCTTACGCTAAAACGCCTCATCATCATTCTGCTCAGGAGCGCTCCAAGCGCTCCGACACAGTTGCGGCAAAACCGACGCGCTCGAAGTCTGGCAAAGGCAAAAAACACAAGGGGAAATCGAGCAAAAGCGACCTGCGCGATCGCATCCAAGTCGCCCTCGCGATCGCTGACCCCGACATTTTGAAATCACTGCTGGCACAAAGCTATCCGGCCGTTGCCACGCCCCACGCGATCGGCGCAATTTCCTCCGCGATCGGCATTACCACTCACCACAGCAAGCGATCGGCAGACGGCATTATCCGCTACGAGTCCGTGCAGTGCGCGCTTCCCCCCACGCAGGATGCGAGCAATCCGCTGGCTGTGGACTGGGGCTGGAACGCGCGCGACTATCGCCATCACACCCGATGTGAATCCGGTACGCAGACGCTTTTGGACAATGCCACGGTGGTCACGGCGCTGTCGGCACTCGCAAAAGCGGGGTACTCAGAATTGCTCGCCCGCCACGTTTTGAGTTTGCCGTCCACCGCGCATCACAAGTCTTGGTGGTACGCTCTCGATGACACGGGTGAATTCACGCTGCCGTTTTTGCGATCGCTGCGCACCGTCAGGTTTGCCGATGGCACCCTGACGCTGAAATACAAAGACTATTTTGCCGAGCGCAAACCCCCTTGCTTCCACAGTCAGCCCGAAGAAGTGCTGGTGGAAATTCGCCCTAAAATCCAAAATTTCAGCAAGATTCTCGATGCCATCAATCGCCACCGGCAGTCACTGAATATCGATCGCGCGATTTTAATTTGCGATCGCATTGACGACTACGCAGCCCAAGGGTTCGTCAGTCAGGGCATTAGCCTGTACCCGGCGATCGACCTGATGCTGCCCGTGCGGGCTAATTGCGCCGCCTGTACGCACTCGACCTGCTCGCTCCGGGGTCAGCTCGACTCTCCCGTGAGTGCCTGTCGGCAGTATTCTCCGCCCGCGTCCGTTCGCAAACAGTACGTCACCTGAGGGCTTGCTAGCGAAGGGCGATCGCGGACTGATACTCTGGATTGGCCGAGCTTCAGGCTCGCAGCCGATCGCGCACTCGCACAAACGGGAAGGTCACCATGCGACTCTCGCACATGTTGTTCGTCACCCTACGCGAAGACCCGGCGGAAGCCGAAATTCCCAGTCACAAGCTGTTAGTGCGGGCGGGGTTCATTCGGCGCATCGGCAGCGGCATTTACGCCTACATGCCAATGATGTGGCGCGTATTGCAAAAGGTCTCCCAAATCGTGCGCGAAGAGATGAACGCGACGGGGGCGCAGGAATGTTTGTTGCCTCAGTTGCAGCCTGCGGAGCTGTGGCAAGAGTCGGGACGTTGGGATACGTACACCAAGGCTGAGGGCATCATGTTCGCCCTCGGCGATCGCCAGCAGCGCTCGTTGGGGTTAGGCCCTACCCACGAAGAAGTGATTACGGCGATCGCCCGCGATAGCATTCGCTCGTACCGGCAACTGCCGCTGCACTTGTACCAAATTCAAACCAAATTCCGGGACGAAATTCGGCCTCGCTTCGGCCTCATGCGCGGTCGCGAATTCATTATGAAAGACGGCTATTCGTTCCATGCTGACGAAGAGAGCCTGAAGCAAACCTACGCCGATATGGATCGGGCGTACAGCCGCATTTTGGAGCGCACGGGTCTGGAGTTCAGAGCGGTGGAAGCCGACTCGGGCGCGATCGGCGGGTCTGGCTCGCAAGAATTCATGGTGCTGGCCGATGCGGGTGAAGACGAAGTGCTTTACACCGAGGACGGCAAATACGCGGCCAACGTGGAAAAAGCGGTGTCTTTGCCCCCCGAAGCCGTGCCGTCCGCGTTCGACTCCTATCGCAAAGTGGACACGCCCGATACGGCCACGATTGAAACCTTAAGTCAGCATCTCGACTGTTCGCCGACGCAAATCGTCAAAAACGTCCTGTATCAGGCGGTCTACGACAACGGTATGACGGTGCTGGTGTTGGTCAACATTCGCGGCGATCGCGATGTTAACGATGTCAAGCTGCAAAACGAACTGACCAAACTCGCGCCGACTTACAAAGCCAAAACGCTCC
>JBCBTL010000646.1:0-2265 GCA_039818705.1 Cyanobacteria bacterium J06639_1 | reverse complement strand
AGCAGTATCTCGACAATATGGATCTCGAACGGGAGCGGGGTATCACGATCAAACTCCAAGCCGCTCGTCTGGACTATCGCGCTAAAGACGGCGAAGATTACGTTCTCAACTTGATCGACACCCCCGGCCACGTAGACTTTACCTACGAAGTGTCGCGATCGCTCGCCGCCTGTGAAGGGGCATTGCTGGTGGTCGATGCCTCCCAAGGGGTCGAGGCTCAGACTTTAGCGAACGTGTATTTGGCGATCGAGAACGACTTAGAAATCATTCCCGTCCTCAATAAAATCGACCTGCCCGGAGCCGATCCCGATCGCGTGTTGGAAGAAATTGAAGACGCGATCGGCCTCGATTGCAGCGGCGCGATTCTGGCATCAGCGAAAAACGGCATTGGCATCGACGAGATTTTAGAGGCGATCGTGCAGCGCGTGCCGCCGCCGCAAGAGACGGTCGATGAGTCATTGCGAGCGTTGATTTTCGATAGCTACTACGACCCGTATCGGGGAGCGATCGTCTATTTCCGCGTGATGGACGGCGCGATGAACGCCAAAGATAAAGTCCATTTCATGTCCTCCGGTCGCGACTTCGAGATCGACGATTTGGGCGTGCTTAAACCCCACCAAGTCTCAGTAGACGAACTTCACGCTGGGGAAGTGGGTTATCTCAGCGCCGCGATCAAATCGGTGGCAGACGCGCGGGTGGGCGACACGATTACCCTTACGAGTACGAAGGCGCCCGAACCGTGGCCGGGGTACACCGAAGCGAAGCCAATGGTGTTTTGCGGCCTGTTCCCCACCAACACTGAGCAGTTCCCCGAGCTGCGCGAAGCTCTCGATAAGCTCAAACTCAACGATGCCGCGTTGCAATACGAGCCGGAAACCTCCGGGGCGATGGGATTCGGTTTCCGCTGCGGCTTTTTGGGCTTGCTCCACATGGAAATCGTCCAGGAGCGCTTAGAACGAGAGTACAATCTCGACCTGATCGTCACAGCTCCGTCGGTGATCTATAAAGTCACCTGTAATGACGGAACCGTGCTGGATATTGACAACCCCAGCGAGCTGCCCTCCCCGAACGAGCGCACCAAGATCGAAGAGCCGATCGTGCGAGTCGAAATCATCATCCCTGAAGAGTTCGTCGGCGCGATGATGGAGCTGTGCGAGACGCGGCGCGGCACGTTCAAAGACATGCGATACCTCACTCAAGGGCGCACGACGCTGATTTACGAAGTGCCTCTGGCGGAAGTGGTCACCGACTTCTTCGACCAAATGAAATCGCGATCGCGCGGCTATGCCAGCATGGATTATCAACTGATCGAATACCGCGAAGATCGCCTTGTCCGATTGGATGTCCTGATCGCCAGCGAGCCGGTTGACGCTCTCTCTACTATCGTTCACATCGATAAGGCGTATAACGTGGGGCGATCGCTGGTCAGCAAGCTACGCGAACTCATCCCCCGCCACCAATTTGTGGTTCCGATTCAAGCTGCGATCGGTTCCAAAGTGGTGGCTCGCGAAACCATCCCGGCGCTGCGTAAAAACGTGTTGGCGAAATGCTACGGCGGCGACGTGAGCCGCAAGCGCAAGCTACTGGAAAAGCAGAAAGAAGGGAAAAAGCGCATGAAGTCCGTCGGTACGGTTGACGTGCCGCAGTCGGCATTCATGGCAATCCTTCAACTCGGCGATAAAAAATAAATCGCGATCGCGCAGTGAACTTGGGCAAAGCTAGTTCTCGTTCGTCACGAGTCGATAGTGCAGCACTTCTGGGGGCTGGGCGAAATACTGGCCGATGCAGGCGCGCCACTGCGCGAAGTTTTCGGACTCGCGAAACGTTACCGTGTGGGCTTCTAGCGTCTCCCACTGAATCGTGAGGACGTAGCGATCGCTCTGCTCCACGCACTGTTTGAGTTCGTGGCTCAGATAGCCTGGAGACGATCGCAAATACTGATAGGCTTCGGCGATCGCTTTTTCAAAATTCTCCTGCTCTCCAGGTTTGAGAGTAACAGTCGCGATTTCAGTGACAGCGCTCATGCAGTTCCTCACGAGAAAACAGATTGAGGGCGATCGCGCCTCACGCAAAGGCAATCCGACACGCCCAAAACAGGGGCAAAAATCCCAACACTATTAAATCGACACGCCGCAAGCGAAACACGTGCCAAGGCACCATCCGCTCCGGCCCTTCGTAGCCGCGCACCTGCATCGCCGCTGCCGTTTGTTCGGCACGCAAAAGCAAGTTAGCTAACAATCGCTCGACCACGGCCAACATCGTGCT
>JBCBTL010000645.1:0-2265 GCA_039818705.1 Cyanobacteria bacterium J06639_1 | reverse complement strand
CGCGCCAGGAAGCCAACTTGGTCGTGTTTCCGGAATGCATGAATACCGGCTACTTGTTCGATTCAGCAGACCATTGCCGTGCATTAGCCGAACCTCTGTCGGGGCCATTTGTCACAGCCATGGCGGCACAGTGTCAGCGCTACGGCCTGCACATTGCCAGCGGCATTACCGAACTCGACGAAGCAACGGGCAAAGTCTACAACAGCGGCGTGCTCTTGGACGATCGCGGTCAGATCGCCAGTCACTATCAAAAACAGTTCCTTGCTACTCATGATCGCAACTGGTTTGAATGTGGCGTGAAAGGCTGTCCGGTTGTCGATACGGCTCTGGGTCGAATCGGTCTGCTCATTTGTTTCGACGGTCGCATTCCTGAAATTGCCCGCTGTTTGGCTCTGGATGGAGCCGAACTCATCGTCGACATGGCCAATTTTTTCGCCATGGATCAGGCCGACATGTGGGTACCCGCTCGCGCTTACGAGAACGGAGTCTGGATTGCTGCTGCAACCAAGTCTGGAGTCGAGCGCAGCATTTACTATCCGGGCGGCAGCATGGTTGTCGACCCGGACGGTCATGTCGTTCGTCGAATTGATGACGACACTCACGGTCTCATTACCGTCGAGATCGACCTCGCAAGATCGCGTCGTAAAACCTGGGTTGGGAAGGGCGATCGCTTTGCCGATCGCCGTCCGGAACTATATGCCGAGCTAGGCAAACCCTTTGCCGAGACACCGCTAGCCACTTATCTCAACCAGCCCCTCGTTCCCGAAGCCAACACGACGAAGGTTGCTGCAGTACAGGCCCACGCCACCGGTCGCGCCGAGAGTTGGGGCGAAACGCTGGACGCAATCTCACACGCCGCCAAACTCGGGATCGAGCTGCTCGTATTGCCCGAATTATGTCACTCACCCACTTGGCAACTCGACGAACCAGAAGCGATCGAGCTAGCCGATCGCGCCGAGCAGTCTATTGCTGAAGTGGGCGCGATCGCCCGACAGTACCGTTGCACGATCGTGTTGCCGTTGATTCGAGTCGAGGCGGGAGCGATCGCACCCAGTGCCGTACTCATCGGGCCAGACGGTGGCGAAATAGGCTGTTATCGTCAAACCCATCTCGCACCTCAGATGCGCACTTGGGCCAAAGCAGGTGACGAGTTGCCCGTGTTCGACACCCCTTGCGGACGGATCGGCATGTTGCTGGGGTACGACGGTCGCTTTCCCGAACCAGCGCGCGTACTCGCACTCAAGGGAGCAGATGCGATCGCGTGGTCTTGCGCTTGGCGAAACCCGCAAGAGCGGCTGCTCCTAACTGCGACAAAGGCGGAAGACAACCGCGCGTACGTCATTTGTGCCAACCGGACTGATTCGCCCTTTCCCGGCGGTTCGTTCGTCATTCCGCCATTGGGTTTCCCAGACTGGAATCTAGATCGCATTGCTCCTCCCGTAACTCGCTGGGGAGCGGTCGCACCTACCTATGCCAATCTCTGCTTGTCCCGCCAGAAACGCATGATTCCCAAAGTGGACATGGTTCGCGATCGCCTTGTCAGCACCTACGACCCGATAGTCCGTATCTGAGTGGCGACGGCAGGATAGCGCTTGGCAGCTCGCTTGCTCTACTGCGTCACGTTGTATTCGAGTCAGATTCGAGAAGTGGGCGCGAACAGGTTCGGCGCTAATGTTCGCTTAGTTATGTCAATTGCAGCATGATAGAGCAGCGGTAGCTGACTTGGCGATCGCAAGCTTCCAAAAGCTCCAAAATGCGATCGCTCCCCAGTGCTTTCAGAGCGGGTTCGGTTTCAAAGTACTTGTCGAGATATTCCAAGTAGCAAGCTTGATGCTCGGCAGAAGTCAGGTCGGGTTTAACGGGAACGATAAAGTCATAATCATCGATGATTTGATTCTTGCCGTTGCAGTTGCCAGCGGTCAGATCGACTCGGAACGTCTCGTAGCCCAAGAAACAGTGGATTTGCGGGATGAATTCCAAACCCTTGGGACGAATGATGTCGTCAACACCCGTCACGATCGCGTCATTCAATCGATAAAACCCGAGTTTTTTGACTACGGGCAAGCCTAGTTCTTCGGCTAACCGCGCGATCGCCCCATGCTTGGTGGTGCAAGTGCCGCGCATTTCCTCGAACAGAATTTCTGAGTTTTCGCTGCTGGAATTGGAGCCGTAGGCTAAATCCAGCGTCCACTGACAAGCTTCGTGGAAGGTTTCGAGGCCGCGATCGCGAAAGGCTTGCGAAATTGTGCCTTCGCTTTGAATGGG
>JBCBTL010000644.1:0-2271 GCA_039818705.1 Cyanobacteria bacterium J06639_1 | reverse complement strand
CTGGCTACGGAGCAAGCGCTGGCTCGGCCGCTCCGGCGGCGCGCTGGCGATCGCCGCCTGCACGGGGGCGAAGTTTATCCGGGTGAACGTCCTCTCCGGCACGATGGTCACCGATCAAGGCGTGATCGAGGGCAACGCTTACGAGTTGATGCGCTACCGCCGCGAACTGGGGGCAGATGTCAAAGTGTTCGCAGACGTGTTGGTGAAGCACGCGCGACCGCTGGGGGGGGCAAATCCAATTGCTGCCGTGCAAGATACAGTGGAGCGCGGGCTAGCCGACGGCATTATTCTGTCTGGCTGGGCAACGGGACATCCTCCCTCGTTGGACGAACTAGAAATGGCACGAGCCGCTGCGCCCGACACCCCCATGCTGATCGGCTCGGGGGCAAATGCCGATAATATTGCGTCGTTCTTGCAGGTCGCCGATGGGGCGATCGTGGCGAGCTCTTTGAAGCGGCAAGGCAAGATCGAGCTGCCCATCGATCCGATGCGGGTGCAGCGCTTCATGGAATCTGCACGCCACGGCATCGAAACGAGGCAGAAGCAGCACGTTCAGAATGCCGCGAGATCGCCGCAATCTGAAACCGTGCGCCAGCGCTAACGAGGACTTTGCGAATATGACCATTACCCTCGTGCTCAACGCCGACGCGATTCGTTCGCTCGACCTAACTCCCGGCCACGCGATCGCCCGACAAGTTCTGGCAGAACCCAAAGCGTGCGCTCAGCAGCTCCAGTGCGCGTTCGAGTTTCCTCGCGAAATGGGCGATCCGCGCGAATTGTCAGAAATTGAAGAAATTCGGCTGTGGTTCGTGCGATGGGATGCCATGTATCCCTGGATGCCGTATTTTCTCGATTGGCGCGCGGGGGAACTGACCCGGTATGCTGCCATGGTGGTGCCCCATCAGTTCAGCCAGCGAGAGGGGTTGCTGTTCAATCCCGAGGCGCTCGAAATTTTCGTCATGCAAAAAATCTTCGTACTGCGTCAGTGGTTCAAAGATCGAGACTTCGGCAGCACTGCCGATCTCAAAAACATGGCGCAAGTGTTGGGATACACCATTGATAATGCCTTTTTCGAGCTGCTCGATCGCTTTGAGTAATTGCAGACATCGGCGATCGTCCCTGCTCACCCCCGCGACTGAACCCTGCGACCGTTAGTCAAGACCTTCGAGAGTATGACCGCTTATTGCATTGCCGGAACGTTCGTGCCCGACGCAGCCACCGCTCATCTGTCCGAACGCGTAGCGCGATCGCTGGCTGCCTATCGCCATGATTTGGGGCAAACGCCCGAAACCGAAACGCTATGCGTTGCCCGCCACGGAATGGGCGTGGACTGGGGAGCCCTGTGGCAGCAGTTCAGCGAAGCCGTCTTGAAAGAGCTGCCCGCGCTGGTAGCGTACAACGGCAGTCTGGGCGATGCCGTCACCCCCGAAACAACGGTGGCGAACTGGGCGCGGGACTGGCAGATGCCGCTGTTGCTATTAGTACCCGTGGATGATGTAGACATGGCGATCGCTCAGGCGGCTGCCTTCGTCGGCCTCGCGCGTCACGCCCGAGCCAAGATTGCGGGCGCGATTTTGTGGGGAGCGCAGGAACCCGATGAACTCGATTGGGAGCTGACGACCGAGCGACTGCAGATTTTGACGCAAGTTCCGGCGATTGGGTACTGGAGGGTGGGGCGAGAGGAAGGCGATCGCGATACCCCAGCCAAAGCCGTGTCTGGTTTCGCGTGGGAGCGGTTGGCGTTGTGATTCGTCGGTTGCCGCTCGTGGTCGGAATTGCGGGGGGGAGTTTGCTGCTAGCAAACCGACTGGCCTTCAGCCCGGAATTGCTGGCTAGCCAATCGCGATCGGATGCGCTGGGGGTTATTTTAAGCGCGCTGTTGATTCTGACTGGATTGCTCTGGCAGCAGATTCAGCCTCTCCCGCCCAAGTCGGTGGAGATGGCGGGGGAGCAAGGCTTAGAAATGCTGCCCGAGCTGCCTGAAATTCTGAAATTAGAGCTGGGTTGGGCGACGAGTTCGCTATTGAAGGCTAGTCCAGCGCGCAGCGTCGTCATCTGGGCGGGCGGGCACATTGTGATGCGGCGCGGCGTTCTTGCCAGCGCGGATTTCAAGCCCGGTACGGCAGTCGAACCCGGCTCGATTTTGAAACGGGTGTTGACGCAGCAGAAATCCGTTTATCTGGTCGATCTGAAGCTATTTCCCGCCCGCGCCGAGTTCGGATACGTACCCGAAAATTCTCAATGTTTGCTGTGTCAGCCCGTGGGCGATCG
>JBCBTL010000643.1:0-2278 GCA_039818705.1 Cyanobacteria bacterium J06639_1 | reverse complement strand
ATACTGGAGTGCGTGGAAGAGGCGATCGCCTTGGTGACCCCCCAAGCGGCCGCTAAATCCCTCGAATTGATTTACACGCTCGCTCCCGATACGCCGAGCGTTCTCATCGGAGACATCACGCGGTTGCGGCAGATCTGCATCAACCTGCTGGGCAACGCCGTGAAATTCACCGAACGGGGAACGGTCAGTCTGGCCCTGTCCGCGCGCGACCTACCCGAGTCCGTTAGGGAGCGTGGCAAGAAAGAAAGTTCCGCTGATTCTCCCATCGACCGGCCGTGTGAAATTGTCTGTGAAGTTCGCGATACGGGCATCGGGATTGCCCCCGATCGCGCCGAGCAACTGTTCGAGCCGTTCGCCCAGGCCGATGCCTCAACGACCCGCAACTACGGCGGAACCGGCCTGGGACTGACCATTTGCAAACGCCTGTGCGAGCTGATGGGGGGCGGGATTCAGGTGGAAAGCCAGCTCGGCCAGGGCTCCACCTTTCGCTTCACCGTCCTCGCCCGCGTCAGCCCAGATGCCGCGCCGATCGCCCTGCCTCATCTGGCCGCGAACGAGCGCGTCGCGCTGTGGTACCCGCACGAAGCGGGTGCGTCCCTCGAACGCCTGTTGCAGGCGTGGGGAGCCAACGTCACCCGGCTCTCGCCTGCGGATGTAGATCCTGACTCGCAAGATGGGCGGAGCAAGCTGTCGGAGTTCGAGTCGGACGACAGTTCAACCCTCAATCTCGCCTGCTTTGACCTCGCGATTGTGGCCGCAGATCCGGCTCGGTCGTCGGACGATCGCCCCAGCCCCGGACTGATGTTCGCCCGCCGGTGCGCCCGCCACAACGTCCCGTTCGTCGCGATCGGCAGGGGACACCATCAAATCGCGGCGCAACTGGCCGAGGTCGCTGCCCCCTTGGCCGTCCTCAGCCCTCCCGTTAAGCAATCTCAGCTGCAAGCCCTGCTGGCCCAGCATTTCTTATTTGCAGAGCGCGAAGCGGCTCCGGTCGCTGACCCCGTTGCGGCGGCATCTCCACTCGCCGAAGCAATGCCTCTACGCATCCTGCTGGCCGAAGACGTGGCCGTCAACCAAACCGTACTCCTGGCATTACTGAAATGTTTGGGCTACACCGCCGACGTGGTCGCCGACGGTCGTACGGCGCTCGACGCGATCGCCACCCTCCGCTACGACCTCGTCTTGATCGACATTCACATGCCCTACCTCGACGGTCTCGACGTGGTGCGGCAGTGGCGGCAGCGTGAAGATGCCACCCCCACCCGTCCCTGGATCGTAGTAACAACCGCTCGCACGCTCCCCGGCGATCGCGAAACCTGTTTGGCCGCTGGAGCCAATGACTACCTCAGCAAGCCGATTCGTCTGGAGGCACTCGAAGCCACCCTACTGCGGTTCCAGCATCAAGCCGATCCCGATACCGCAAACTCGACTGCGTCTCTCCCCGCCAGCGATCGCGCTTTCGATCCGGCTGCCCTCAACCTCATTCGCGATTCCCTCGGAAATGATGCCGATGCCACGCTCGCCGAGATCGTCGATCTCTATCTCGATCGCAGCACGGCTTACCTCGAAACGATTGCGGGGGCGATCGCAGCCAACGACGCGACCCGCTTGCAGGAGGCCAGTCACAGCCTCAAATCCGCTAGCGCCACCGTAGGGGCGATCGCGATTGCAACCCACTGCGAACGACTCGAACAGTTGGGCCGCACCAATGCCATTGAAGATGCTGCTAAAATTCTGCCGCAGCTCCAGCTCGACTACCCGATCGCGGTCGCTACGCTCGCGTCGATCCGCCCGTCCACCCCAAACTCTGCCAATGCCAGCGGCGTGGGCATGGGATGAACCCTTTAGCCGCCCTGCAAGCGTTCGGCGGCGGCAGTCACGGCTCGACGCACGGAGTCATCCGACTGAGCCACCCGCGCGATCGCCTGATAGGTTTCCGGACTCAGTCCATTCGCTTCGATAATTCGAGTGGCTTCGAGATCGAATTCCCGCTCGATATCTTGACGCTCTTCCACCGATTGTGCCGCCTGCAGGCGGGATTCCACGTTTGCCAGTACGGGCTGGATCGCGATCGCCGTAGCGGCAAACCGGGTCAGCTCGCCACGAGAAAACGACTCGGCTTCCGAAGCAAATCCTTCTGCTAGCGGCGGCGCGACTGAAGTGTCACTGGCAGCCGTGCCCTCTGTATTCACGGCTGCATCTGGCGAGCTCGCCCCAGCCTCTGGCGGCACGACATCAGACGCTCGGGCATCAGAGGCGTCAACGGATTCAGCAGGGT
>JBCBTL010000642.1:0-2282 GCA_039818705.1 Cyanobacteria bacterium J06639_1 | reverse complement strand
TTTGGGGCTCTTCTGGCTGAGATTGTGACATATCCAGCCGTTGAGCCTTTTTCTATGCCCTTATGTCAGTGCCATTGACCTAAGCGCCCGACCGATGACCGCACTCGCATCTAGCCCCGATCGCTACCTCGATCGCCTCGAAGATCTCATTTCGCGCTATCGCGATCGCGCTGATTTCCTCTCCATTCGTCTGGAAGAATCGGCAGGCAGCGACATCTTCATTCGCAACGACGACATCGAAACCCTCAGCGAAACGCTGAGTTCGGGCGGACATGTTCGCGTCTGTCACGACGGGGGCTGGGGCTTTGCCAGCTTCAACCGTTTAGAAGATTTAGACACTCGCATTGAAGAGGCGATCGCCGCTGCCCGCTGGGTGGGTCGCGATCGCACCTGTCTGGCAAAAGTCGAGCCTCAAAAAGCGATCATCCCACTAGATCTCGCCGGAACCGATCCGCGTCAGGTTTCCCTCGCCCGCAAAAAATCTCTCTGCGAGTCTTACATCGAGGCGCTGCGCTCGGCAGGAGACGACATCACCTCTAGCGGCGTGCGGTATGGGGACGTGGTGCAGCAGGTGTGGCTGGCAACCTCGGACGGGACGGCGATCGCGCAAGCCTGGGCGGATATGGAACTGCGGACGTTTGCCACAGCACGACGGGGCGATCGCGTGCAAACAGGACGGGAAACGAGCGGATCTCGACGTGGATTTGAAGATTTAGAAGGATTAGAAGAGTCAATTCGCGGAGCGGGGCAGAGGGCGATCGCGGCGCTCTCGATGCCCGTCGTCAAAGGGGGTAGCTATACCGTCGTCATCGACCCGATTTTGACGGGGTTGTTCGTTCACGAAGCCTTCGGCCACCTGTCGGAAGCGGACATGGCCTACGAAAATCCCGATTTACTTGAATCGATGAGTATGGGACGGCGATTCGGCTCTGAGGACTTGCAGATTTGGGATGGGGCAGCTCCGGCAGGGCATCGTGGCAGCTACGCCTTTGACGACGAGGGCACTCCCGCAACAGCAACGCAGCTCATTAAAAACGGTCGCCTTGTCGGTCGCTTGCACTCGCGGGAAACGGCTGGCGTGTTGAACGAACACCCCACGGGAAACGCGCGCTGTTTGAACTATCACTACGCCCCCATCGTCCGCATGACGAACACCTGGATCGATCGCGGCAGCACCCCCGTTTCCGATCTCATTCGCAGCATTGAAGACGGCATTTACGCGAGCAATTGGGTGGGGGGGATGACCAATGGCGAGATGTTCACGTTCGCGGCTGGCGAAGCATGCCTTATTCAGAACGGCGAGCTAGCCGACCCCGTTCGCGATGTCACCCTTTCGGGCAACGTGTTTCAAACGCTGGCAAATATTGAAGCGATCGGCGATGACTTTGCCTGGGATGAGTCAGGCGGGTGTGGCAAAGGCGGACAAAGTGGCCTTCCTGTCGGCTGTGGCGGCCCAAGCCTGAGAATCCGCGATGTCGCGATTGGCGGAGAAGCTAATTGTTAAGAAAACTGCCGAAAGTGCGCAGAAAAGAAACGGTATTAAAGAGCAAAAAGAATAAGATAGCGTTAACTCGGGAACAGCCAATACTGAGCAGTCCAACGTTCGCGAGGACACAATGGTGATCGAGGGGACAAGCTGGCAATGACCCACGACCTCAGTGCGGATAGACTGCGCGACTCGGGTATTGAATGTCCGAACATTCCTGGGATTGAAGCGATCGCGCTGCTCAGTGAAGGCATCTACTCGAACTTTTTCAGAGCTGTTAGAAGTGAGGATAGGCGTCCTGTATTCCTCGAAGTTCTCAAACAACGGAAACCAAACCCAAAGCAAATTGAGCGCTTTCTCTATGAATGTGAAATCGTAGACAAAGTAGACGACCCGATCGCACAACGCATACTAGACAGGAGCACTTACGAGGACTATCACTATGTCATACTAGACGGCTCAGACGGTCAGACTCTAGAGCAAATATTTTCGACCAGAGATGAGAGACAAAATAGGAATATATCAAACCTAAGTAGTAAACTACGGTTAGCCATTAAAATTGTAGATATCATCGAATCTATTCATCAGGCAGACATTATCCATAAGAACTTAAATCCATCAACTATTCTTTGGGATAGACGTAAAGATACTGTTTCGATTATGGGTTTTGAGATTGCGACAGAACTCAAAACCACTTTGCCCTGGTAGGACAACATCTAGAAATACCATGTCAGGCAAATTAGCCTGCACCTTCAATAAAGCTGCTTCGCTACTTTCTACACCCACAACCGTGATC
>JBCBTL010000641.1:0-2285 GCA_039818705.1 Cyanobacteria bacterium J06639_1 | reverse complement strand
TCGCGATCGCCCCAGTCATCCATCGGGTTGGTGCCCACGATGGGAGCGCTGCACGCTGGGCACGCCAGCCTGATCGAGCGATCGCTTCGAGACTGCGATCTCACCGTCGCGAGTATTTTCGTCAATCCCCTCCAATTCGGCGCTGGAGAAGACTTCGAGCGTTATCCCGAACAGCTCGACCGCGATCGCGAGCTGTGCCAAGCACTCGGCGTTGACGTGCTTTTCGTCCCCGACCCGGCCACGTTTCAACCCAGCTCCGATCCCACCGCGCAGGTAGCGGTCGTACCGCCGCCAGGGATGCTCGACCATCTCTGCGGCCCGTGGCGACCCGGTCACTTCCCTGGCGTACTCACCGTCGTGCTCAAACTCTTCCAAGCCGTTCGGCCCCACCGCGCCTATTTCGGTCAGAAAGACGCCCAGCAACTCGCCTTAATTCGGCGCATGGTGACCGATTTTCACGTCCCTATTGACATCGTTGCCTGCCCGATCGTGCGCGGGTCGAACGGCCTCGCCCTCAGTTCCCGCAATCAGTATTTGTCTGAAACTGAGACGGAGTTGGCGGCTCATCTGTTCGCGGGGCTGCAAGCAGCTCAGTCATTATTCAACTGCGGCGAACGTCACGGAGAAGTGCTTTTACATGCCGCCCGGTCGCACTACCGGCAGCAGCCCCAACTGCGGGTGCAATATCTGGAACTGGTCGAGCCCGACACGCTCAGAGCGTTAAATACCATCGAGCGGCGGGGCTTGTTGGCCGTTGCCGCATTTGTCGGGAAAACGCGACTGATCGACAACGTCGTGTTGCGCGATCGCCGCCCTATCATTGCCATCGACGGTCCCGCCGGAGCGGGAAAATCTACCGTGGCCCGCATGGTGGCCGCTTCGCTTGGCCTACAGTATCTGGACACAGGCGCTCTCTATCGCGCGCTGACGTGGCTGGCCATCCAACGCAATCTTCCCATCGATGATGAGATTCAACTGGTCGACCTCGCTGCGATCGCGTCGATCCAGCTCGAAACAACCGTCAGTCCCGATCGCCCCACCCGCGTGTGGATTGACGATCGCGAAGTCACCGATGACATTCGCACCCAACGCGTGACGCAGCAAGTCTCTGCGGTCTCTGCGCTGGGGGGCGTACGTCGAGAGCTGCTGCGCCAGCAGCGCGCGATCGGGCGCTGGGGTGGCGTGGTGATGGAAGGCCGCGATATCGGCACCCACGTCTTCCCCGATGCCGAACTGAAAATTTTTCTGACTGCCTCCGCCCAGTGCCGCGCCGAACGTCGCCAGCTCGACCTGCAAGCCAAAGGAGACACGATCGCCCTCGACGATCTCAAAGCCCGAATTGAAGAACGCGATCGCCTCGACAGTCAGCGCGCGATCGCACCACTGCGGCGAGCGCCCGACGCGATCGCGATCGACACCGACGATCTCGCCCCCGCCGAAGTCTCCGCTCGCATTGAAACGCTTTATCGTCGCTTGACCGAGCCCAGCTCGCTCGACCTCTAAGTATTGTTACTAATTATGACATTATCCCTCTCTCTGCAGAGGGGACCGCAGGCTGAGACGCAACCGAGGGGTGGGAGCATCTATTCGATGACAGACTCGAAGCCCTTCTCTGAAAGAGATACCGCCGTTGAGTGCGTTTAGCTTCATGCCAAGTTTGCGGTTCACGGGAAGTTCACAAACGCGAGGCACGCTGAATCGTGTAGTGTAAGCAGCCGCATCCGGTACGCCTTCGGCTAGGTTAGGGAACTAGGGGTGCGATCGCCTCCTATTCGTCAATTGCGACTGAAAAATGCGCCTTGTCGTTGGGCAAATTACGTATACGGAAGTACGAAGAAGTACGACTCTGCGCTGGCCAGACTCTGTCAGCCCCTTTATTTGGAAGGACACGTGCAAATGATGGCACCCGACACCCCAACTCTCGCGACCACGGGCGATGATTTTGTCGGCCAGTTTACGGCTCTCAAGCAGATTCGTTTTAGCGGCCAGCTAGAGATTGAGGAAGAAGGCAGTCAGTATCACCACTGGACGTTCTACTTCTATTTGGGGCGATTGCTCTATGCCGCCGGCGGCGAACACCCCGTCCGGCGGCTATATCGCAGTCTCGTCCAAAACGTGCCGGGATTTTCGCCTCAGCAGATGCCCGCTACCGCTCTCAAAAGTGTCGATCTCAGTTCGTCCACCTGCTGGGACTACCAGCTCTTGTGCGGGTTGCTCAAGCACGAGACGGTCAATCGCAATCAACTGGCGAAAATCGTCCAGCGGATCGTGGCTGAGGTGCTTTT
>JBCBTL010000640.1:0-2287 GCA_039818705.1 Cyanobacteria bacterium J06639_1 | reverse complement strand
CGTAGGTGGCGTAGCGCAAGTAGTAGTCCTGATCGCGGATGCAAGCAGCATAGCGACGGGTGGTGTACATGTTGCCGCCGGGACGGGTGAGGTCGGAGTATAGCAGCGACTTCGCTGTTGCATCCTTCACGATGGTGGAAGCATTTGCCGAAATGGTAGCCGCCGCACGCACGCGCAGTTCGCCCGTGGCGTAGAAGCTCTTAAGACGGTCGATCGCGGACGAGTCGAGGTACTTACCCTGCACGTCGTAGGTATTGATGACCGAAGTGATTGC
Organism: Cyanobacteria bacterium J06639_1; assembly: GCA_039818705.1. GTDB lineage: Bacteria > Cyanobacteriota > Cyanobacteriia > Thermostichales > PCC-7336 > JBCBTL01. The sequence goes on along the minus strand of JBCBTL010000640.1, from coordinate 2,013 downwards.
GTCTTGCATAACTGTGCCGTCGTTTCCTAATGGGGTTTGTCAAGTGAAAAGCAGCGATCGGACGATGAACTAACGCTTAGCCCATAGCACCGATGACGTAATCGAAGTAGTAGCCCGCTTCGGCAGCATCTTCACCTGTCATCAGACCGGTGGCCACTTCCTTCATTTGGCGGATGCTTTCAGCCACAGCCGGGATCGGAGTGCCCAGCGAATTGTACATCTCGCGCACGCCCACCAAGCCAATTTCTTCGATGGGGGTCACGTCACCAGACACGATGCCGTAGGTGATCAGGCGGAGGTAGTAGTCCATGTCGCGCAAGCAGGTTGCGGTCATTTCTTCGCCGTAAGCGTTGCCGCCGGGAGAAACAACGTCAGGACGCAATTGGAACAGACGGTTGCCCGCGTCCTTGATGATGCGCTCGCGCGATTCGGTCATGGTTTGAGCAACGCGCAGGCGACGCTCTCCACCGGTCACGAACGAGCGAATGCGATCGAGTTCGCCAGGACTTAAATAACGCGCTTCGGCGTCGGCATTCACAATGGATTTGGTGACAACACTCATTGATGTCTTCCTTATTGAAATGACGGGATCGGCAGAATACTGGGATCGTGCCCGGACACAATTGTCTGACAAGAGTATCGGAGCCAGTCTCAGTTCTTAACACATATTAATATTACGCTCATTGAGTTGTCTGCCCCGGATCCCGACTTCTTTACAGTCTCTTTCTCGGGCTTCGCGCAACCGGGCTGATGGGGGCGATCGCCTTCTCACTTCACACTCGTTTGCGGGAGTTGCATTTCGTTTGAGGGATGCCCGAACCGCAAGATACACTACAGCTCGTAGCCGATGTCTTACGGACTCAGAGCCACTCCCCATGCCCTCTCCCTCCTCTGTCGATACCGATTTATTGCGTCGTTTAGATGTCGCCACAGAAGCGGCAACGGCGGCTGGCACGCTCCTGAAAAACTATTGCGGCAAGCTGGTGGACGTGCAGGAGAAGCGTCCTGGCGATTTAGTTACTGAAGCCGATCGTGCTTCAGAAGATCTCGTCCTCAGCATCATCGAACGGCATTTCCCTGAAGATGCAATTTTGGCCGAAGAGTCTGGCGCGCTGGGCAATGGGTCGAGCGCCTACCGCTGGGCGATCGACCCCCTCGACGGCACGACCAATTTTGCCCACGGCTATCCGATGTCGTCTGTCTCGATCGGTTTGCTCCGAGATGGCGTGCCGGTTCTCGGGGTGGTGTACGACTGTTTTCGCGGCGAGCTGTTTCGGGCGGCTGAGGGCATGGGTGCGACGCGCGATCGCCTCCCCATGCAGGTGTCTCAAGCGGACAGCCTCGCGCGCAGCCTTCTCGTTACCGGCTTCGCCTACGATCGCCGCGAGACGGATGACAATAACTATGCCGAGTTTTGTCATTTGACTCATTTAACTCAGGGGGGCAGACGCGGCGGTTCGGCGGCGATCGATTTGGCCTACGTCGCGGCGGGGCGGCTGGATGGATATTGGGAGCGCGGTCTGTCGCTGTGGGATATCACGGCTGGAATTGTTTTAGTGCGCGAGGCGGGTGGCGTGGTGACGGCCTACGACGGCAGTCCGCTTCAACTCCAAACGGGTCGCCTGTTAGCAACCAATGGACGCATTCACGCCGAGATGCAACGGGAACTAGCTCGCGTGCAGCCCTTGGCCGAAGGATTGCCGCCCGCATTGAATCCCCGCGCGCTGGAGGGTGCGGTTTGAGGGAACTTGTTGGAGGGATGCGCCGCATTTGCAGCGCGGGCACAGTCAGAGTGGGACTCGTTTTGGCCTCGTGGGGGGCGATCGCTCTCTCGGGCTGCGTTCAGTTCGCAGAACCGACTGCTTCTGAGACTGCTGCGTCTGAAGCTACTACTTCTGAACCTGCTGCGCTTGAAGCGACTACTTCTGAAATAGAAGGCGATCGCGTTTCGGCCTCCAATGCGATCGGGCAACGTCGTCGCGTCGATCCCCAGCGATGAATTTTGACCCATTC
>JBCBTL010000639.1:0-2287 GCA_039818705.1 Cyanobacteria bacterium J06639_1 | reverse complement strand
CTGAATATAACTCAAGTAAACAGCGAGCAAGCTGCCACTGTATCTTCATTGACTTTAAGCAGCCGCGACGTTAGCAGCTTATCCATCCACGTTGTGAAAAAGGCGCGATTGGCTTGTCGTTCTTCAGAATTGTCGGAGTTGAGGGGGTGGGGGGTGAGACCCACGATCGCCGCGTTCGTCACGCAGAACATCGATTTTTGGAAGCTCTGGCAAATTTGTACGCGAATGTCGTCTTCGCCGCGACAGCTCACTTTGTACAGCTCGTGCAGGTAATCGGGTAGATGCCGCTCCATATCGAGCATGAGCAGCGTCGGCGGCGTGCCCGCTCCCCCGATTGGTAACGGATCGGCGAAGAGTGCTCCGTAGGCAAATCCTTCTTGCGCCACGGGAATTTGGTGGGCTTGGGCGTTGTAAGAAATCGTGCCTAAAAAGGGAGTGCCTCGGAAAAAGATGCACTCGACGTAGGGGATAGCAGTCTCGTTGAGGAAGACCATTTCGGCGCTGGCAGGGATGATATCGTAGCGGCGATCGCCAATGGGTACGCTATAGGTAATCGGTCTGCCCGCATCAGCTACTAAGCCATTTTTGACGTGATCGACTACCTGGCTAATTTGAGTAATTTCGCCGCGCCTGTACCTCGCACCCAACTCAACGAACATATCGCTCATGACGCGCCAGAACTGACCCAGAGCGCTGAAGTATGTCATCAATCGCACTTGCTCGATCCCGAAATCGGGAAAGACGAGATTGAATAAACCCACCACCGGATTTCGTTTTGCTTTGGCTGCTACCGCTTCTTTGGCTAAGGCTTCAAATTCGGGCGAGTCGAGATATTCCTCTAAGAAACCGCCGCCGTGCCACATCATCGTGCGGGCGCAATATTCATCGTATTCGTAGTTGATGCGATCGTGTCGCCAGTGTTTTAGCAGCTTCTCGAAAGTCACTTCGCCGTTGAAATATTTGAAAAATGGAAAGGGAGTTAGGAAGTATTGCTCGGCGACGTAAATTAAGTTCTTTGAATAAGCATCCAGAACCACGCCGTAGCTATCGAGAATGCCGACGACTTCCACCACATTGCGATCGCTGTGGGGCAGCAATGTTTGACCGTTCTCCAGACGCGCAATGAATTCGCTCAGCGGATGCGGCGACGGTGGCGAAGAAGAGGGTTGCGTAGCAGTGGTAGTCATGGGGCGACAAAGAAGCAGCAGATTTTTATCTTAAATTCGATCTCAAAGGGGGAGCGATCGCCTTCAGTCCGTTAGAGACAGGGGCGTTGTGGGAGCGATCGCAACGAAGTCAGCGTGAGGGGTTAATGCCGTCGTCGTCGGTTCAATGCGGCGAGCCAGCCAGTTTGGTTCCAGACCCAAAGCCACGATGATGAGGGCTAAGGCGATCGCGGGAATTCGTTCCGACCATTGCACGCGGGGGAGCTTCACTTCCGTATCGTCAGGCAATCTGCCGAAAAAAGCGCGATCGAGCAGGATGAGGAAGTAAACCGACGTGAGCGCGGTTCCAATCATCGCAATGAGCGTCTGAATGGTGAACATCGGGAAACTGCCCCGAAAGATGACGAATTCTGCAATGAAGCCAGACATGCCGGGAATGCCCGCACTCGCCATCGCTGCCAGCACCATCAAGCTGCCGATTAACGGCAAGCCGCGCTCGGGATTGAACAACCCGCTTAGGACTCGCAGGTCGCGCGTGCCAGTTTTGGAGTAAACCACGCCGACCAGCAGAAACAGCATGGCGGAAATCAGGCCGTGGCTGACCATTTGAAACGTCGCTCCCAGCAAACTGAGGGGACGAGCTGCCGCCGCCGCGAGGAGAATGTAGCCCATGTGGGCGACCGAACTGTAGGCCACCATCTTTTTCATATCGTTCTGCGTAATGGCAATGACAGCCCCGTAGATGACGCTGAAGGCCGCTAACCAGGCTAGCCAGGGTGCGACATCCACCCACGTACCGGGAAAGAGTTGCAGTCCGAATCGCAGCAGACCATAAGTACCGAGCTTGAGCAACACTCCCGCCAACAGCACGGAAATCGGGGTTGAGGCTTCCACGTGCGCGTCTGGCAACCACGTGTGGAAGGGCACGATGGGGATTTTGATGCCGAAGCCAATGACGATCGCCGCTAGCAGCGCAATTTGCAGCGAAGGGGGAATAACCGACGTGTCAATCGCATCTAAATCGAACGACTCGCTGTGACTGAGCCAAACCGCCCCCAAGAACCCGGCGAGCAGCAAAATGCCCGAAAAAGCCGTGTAAATCAGAAATTTAGTGGCAGCAT
>JBCBTL010000638.1:0-2299 GCA_039818705.1 Cyanobacteria bacterium J06639_1 | reverse complement strand
TTCGATGGGAGCTTCCAAAGTTTCCAACATGGATTTCAGCCTCTAGGGTCTACAGGACTCGGGGCAACAAACTTGGGGACAGCAGCACATTTAGAGATAGCCAATTCGGGGAGAGGCCACGAAAGGAGGGGGCGATCGCCCGCCAGCATTATGCTTTCGACGCCATCCACAGCATCAGATCAACCATGCGATTGGAGTAGCCCCACTCGTTGTCGTACCAAGACACGACTTTGAAAAAGTTAGCGTTCAGCTCGATGCCAGCGCCCGCATCGAAAATACTGGAGTGGGGATCGCCGGTAAAGTCAGTGGAAGCAACCGGCTCTTCGGTGTAGCCGAGCACGCCTTTCAGCTCTTTTTCAGAAGCATCTTTCATCGCGGCACAAATCTCGGCGTAGCTCGTCGCTTGCGCGGTTTTGAAGGTCAAATCGACGACGGATACGTCAGGAGTGGGCACGCGGAGTGCCATCCCGGTAAGCTTGCCTTTCAACTCCGGCAACACCAATGCAACTGCCTTGGCCGCTCCGGTAGTGGCGGGAATGATGTTTTGGGTGGCGCTGCGTCCGCCCCGTAAATTCTTACGACTGGGGCCATCAACCGTGGGCTGCGTGGCGGTCATCGCGTGAACGGTGGTCATCAACCCTTCTGCCAACCCAAAGCGATCGTTGAGCACCTTAGCCACGGGAGCGAGACAGTTGGTGGTGCAGCTCGCGTTCGACACGATGTCATCGGTTTTGGGGTCGTAAGTGTGGTGATTCACCCCAACTAGCAGAGTCTTGACGGTATCGGGGGTTTTGGTGGGAGCCGAGATGACGACGCGCTTAGCTCCAGCTTGCAAGTGCTTGGACGCTCCCTCGCGAGTGACGAATAGTCCCGTCGATTCCACAACGTATTCAACCCCATACTTCGGCCAGGGCAACTCTTCGGGATTGCGGATGGAGACGCAGGGGATGAACTTGCCATTGACGACGATACCGTCTTCTTTGGCTTCTACCGTGCCCTGAAAGCGACCGTGGGTGGAATCGTACTTCAGCAGATACGCGATCGTTTCGGGCGGGACGAGGTCGTTGATGCAAGCAAACTCGATATCAGGATTGACGATTCCAGCGCGAAACACTAGACGACCGATGCGACCGAACCCGTTGATGCCGACTTTCAAAGCTGCCATAGTCGCTGTCCGAAAAACACCTGCAACCGTTGCGATCGCGCCGAAACCCAACCCCAAGCAGTCGCCACTCACATTAAGCCATCTCTTCGAGAAAGAGACCGACGACACATCCTTTCTTTGGGATTGTTGTATTGAGGGCTGTTGCCGCTCGATCTCTACCCCGATTCATCAAGGCAACGACCTCGGTATTTGCGGATGTGAGCGGGCGATCGCGCCCCCTTGAACGATTTCAGTAACGAGTTCAATGAAGAAAATGAACCTCTGTGGAAACAATGAAAACTCAGGACGATCTCAAGTCACGCTCGGGCAACATCCCCAGCACAATTCTGCTTCACCCGAACGCTATGCTGGTTTGCGTTCTGCACCACGGATATCGACGATCGTCGTCCCCAATCAGCTCTACTCTTTTCACTACTCCCAAATCCCTGGGTTCGAGCAAATCTACAAACTCTCCCGCCAGCATTCTTATGCCCCCGCAGGCTTCGACGCTCAGTGCTACCAAAAGCTAGCGCCAGAACATCCTCTATTTGCCAGACGCAAAACGCTGAGCAGACGACCCGACGAAGAAGCCATCCTTCGACGCGAATACGAGCTTTCACGCTCGAAAGGCGATCGCTCGACCGCGATCGCGACGCACAACGTCGAAACATCCCACACTCGACGAGTGCTCGAATCTCTCAAACCATATGGTGGCGATCGCCAAAGCGCGCCGTTTAACGGCAATCTGCGACGGCGAGACGTAAACCATCGCATGGGCAGCGGATACGTCAAGCTTGACGACCGAAAGTCACGGATGCCCGAATTGATTGCAGCAGTCAGCAGCTTCTTCGGTACTGCGTGTCGTTGCCAGGGAGACTATTGGTATCCACGCGGCGGCTTTCGCGACTGGCACACGAACAAATACGATGCCTCGGGATGGCGACTTTACATCGTCGATGTAGACGAACCTGAAAAGTCATACTTTCGGATCAAGCACCCACAAACCGATGAAATCGTGACCTTATGGGATCGACCGGGCACGTTTAATTTCTTTTTAATCGATCCAAACCGTTTGCTTTGGCATTGCATCGGTGCGGAGGATTGCAATCGATGGAGTAAGGGGTTTGTCATTCCTCAGACATGGCTCGAAACTTT
>JBCBTL010000637.1:0-2299 GCA_039818705.1 Cyanobacteria bacterium J06639_1 | reverse complement strand
AGCAACTGATACTGGCTGGCCTGAAGATACGTCACCAGCCGCGATGCAAACGCACTCGCATCGGTTTGCCGGGCGTGCGATCGTCGCGGTCGCGCCGCCGTCGCTGCCAATCGATAGTCCCGTTTCGCCGCCGCCACCCGTTCCGCCAGCTCCGGGCGCAGAATAAGAATGCGATCGAGCATCCACCGCGCCGCCCACGTCACGATCGCCGCATCGAACGTCCAGACGCTCTCGTACCGCTCGCTCCAGTCGAACTCGTCCCCGAGGTCAGAGGTCGTGCTAGCGCGGCAGATCGCCCCCGCCACGTAGCGCCGCGACACGATTAACAGATGCCACTCGCGCGCCAGAGCGTCTTCAGAATTGAGCGGAATCGTCGTACACGGATCGGAGGCGATCGCGAAGCCCGTCACGTCATCCGGCACGGCCAGAACGAAGGTCTGATAGCTGCGCTGCCCCACCTGCTGGTAGCGGCGAATGCTGCAGCGATACTGCTGCTCGCGCTGCAAGCTCAGAATCACCAAAGGCTGCTCGTCCCTTGACAGCACCAAGTCTTCCATCGCCTGAGTAAGCGCCGTCAGGGTAGGTTTGAAATAAACCTGCGGTCTGAGATCGCTAAACTCCTGCAGCACCGCATCGAATAGTGACGTTGGCGGGTTCATCCTGCTTTTGACACCTCACTCGCGTTCTGACTTCGAGATTGCAACATCACGGCATGGAGATTTACCCCTGTCGGCGCGATGGCATCAGGATTTCGTCGCTAGTGCGATCGCTCAAAATCGCCCCGCTCAAGTCCACCTGCGAAAGATCCACCTGACCGAACGCGGCTCCCGTCAACACAGTTTGATAGAGCTGCACGCCCGCTAAATTTGCCCCGCTCAAATCCGCCTGACGCAGGTTGGCGTAGCGCAAATCCGCCCCCTGCAAATTGGCAAATCGCAAATCCGCCCGCGTCAGATTCGCTGCCTGTAGCGTTGCATTCGTCAACACCGCCATTCTCATATCCGCCCCAAACAGCTTGGCGCGCCGCAGCGACGCGCGCGAAAAATCAACCCGCAGCAAAGACGCACCGTGCAAGATACTGTCGTTCAAATCCGCCCGCGCGCAGTCCGCCCGCCAGAACTGAGCGTTAGACAAATCGCTCCCCTCAAAACTCGCCCGCCGCAGGTTGGCCTGACAAAAATTAATCCCCACCAAGTGGCAACTGCCGAGGTGAATACCCGCGAGCTGATGGTGACTGAAATCAGCTCGAATCAATGACTCGCCATCGAAGCAGCGTTGGCCGGAGGCATAAAGTTTGAGTAGCTTACTCGATTCCATCAGCATCTGAGCGAAATTGCCCGAATCAAAACAGCTCGAACCGGGGCGCTGTATTCCAGAGCCCAACAAGCTCCACCACCACCCCAAAGCTTCGTGCCAACGAGCGTCAATGTCCCAACCCCAGCTCAACGGCCACAGCTAGAACATCGTTGCCCGACGGATACGTTACGCACCCTAATGTTAATAAATGTAACGTTAGCTTTACAAGCGTGCCGTGTTTGAGGAGGTCGGTGGTGAGGAGGCCGTTGCCGCTTCACCTCGGATCGACTCACGCGGACGCGATCGCCCCAGTGTCTTTCTCGGGCTCAAGCGATCGCCCCGACCTGCCATGCCTTCCCTCAACCCCATCAGACCTGCAAGATCGTCTGTGCTGCGATCGACTGCCTCACTCGTGCAACATTCATACGAAAGATAGATTCAATTTCTGTCGTCTGCACGACTCAAATTCAACGGCATGTTTCTACGATTGAAAGTGTTAATCAAATGGAAAAACTATTCATGAAAAGCCCAACAAAACGTTTTCAACAGGCTACCGCCACCGCATTTGGCGCAGTTCTTTCCTGTGTCGCACTCAGTGCCTCCGGGTTCGGTAGCTCGATCGCCACAGCATTTCCCAGTAACCCATCTTGTCCCGGCAACGACACCCGCAGCGATCGCCTCGGTCGCGTTTTACCCGTCGTCCCCGAATGTCTGCCCGCATCCCAACGCGATGGATACGCAGCATTCTATGCCGACGCATCAGCACCCGTAACCTATCCACCCCTGCCTGAAATCCGCTTTCAGCCCATTGCTCGTTTAGATGCAAACGCGATCGCCTCGGGTGCATACCTGCGAGTTACAAACCAGTCCGATACCGATCTCATCATTCAAGTCATCGGCGAAACCGAGCCGCGCGAACTGTCTGCTGGCGAGGCGATCGACCTAAGCGGCTTGCCATTGCCAATGACGCTAACCGCAGAACGACGCGATCGCGGCGCGCTAG
>JBCBTL010000636.1:0-2305 GCA_039818705.1 Cyanobacteria bacterium J06639_1 | reverse complement strand
ATGCTCGCGAGCCTGGGCGGACTCGACGCCCTGGTGTTTACCGCAGGTGTGGGAGAGAACAGCGCGGAGGTGCGCGATCGCGTCTGCCAAGCTTTTCGCTTTTTGAAGTTGGAACTAGACAGCACGCTCAATCGGGAGGGGAGAGGCGATCGCGATATTGCCGCTCTCATCTCTCAGATTCGAGTGCTGGTCATTCACACTCAAGAAGACTGGCAAATTGCCATGACGTGTTGGCAGCATCTCTCGCGGTTATCTCAGACTTCAAGCGCCGCCCGAGGGTTGTAGGACTGTACTTTTTGCAGCTTTTCGTACAGCTCTCGTTCTTCGGATGAAATGCTAGAAGGGACTTGAATTTGAATGATGGCAAACTGATCGCCGCGTTGACCTTTGCCTTTGGGAAACCCTTTGCCCCCCAGTCGTAATTTTTGGCCGGACTGAACGCCGGAGGGAAGTTTGAGATTGACTTTGCCGTCTAGAGTAGGGACTTCGATTTGCGATCGCAACACGGCCTCACTAGGAGTCACGGGCACGTCGCAATACACATCTGCGCCTTCCAAACGGAAGAACGAGTGGGGTCTGATTTTGATTTTGAGATAGAGATCGCCTTTGCCACCAGCAGGATTGTTGTGACCCTGACCGCGCAGGCGAATTTTCTTGCCGTCCGTGATGCCGGGGGGAATGTTGACTTCAAACACGCGCGTTCCTTCCACGCGTAGACGGCGTTTGCCACCTTGAAACGCTTCGGGAATGGTGAGCTGAATAGTTGCTTCGGCATCGAAACCCGCACGCCGCCCGGCTGACGCACCTGCGCCGCTGAAGCCAGAAGCGCCGCCTCGACCCGCTCCTCCCATGCGTCCGAGCAACTGGTCGATGAAGTCTTGGAAGTCATCGAACTGACTGAAATCGACCGTGGTGGTGCCGCCGCCGAACCCGCTGGGGTCGAAGCCGCCCGCGCCGAAGGGACTACCCGTGTAGGTGCGCCCGCCGCCGCTGGGAGGTCGGAAGCCACCTTGTTTGAAATACTGGCCGAACTGGTCGTACTGCTTGCGCTTAGTCGCGTCGGAAAGAACTTCATAGGCTTCGCCCACGTCTTTAAATTTTTCCTCAGCCTTCGAGTCCCCCGGATTTACGTCGGGGTGATACTTGCGGGCGAGTTTGCGATACGCCTTCTTCACGTCGTCGGCGCTTGCCGATTTCGAGACGCCCAGAATTTTGTAGTAGTCCTTGAAGTTCTGCATCGCTCCACTCCTGCGCGATCGCCCGCGTTATCACGTTCCCGAACGGCGATCGCCCTCGGCCTCTTCGCTCTGTATGGTTCTATCTTTACAACTGTAGGGTGCCCTGCCGGAACCCTCCAACAGCACACCCTACACGAATCCAGCTCGCGCTGGCGGGTTGGGATTCAACCGAGTTCGAAGACTCGGCTTAGTTTGCCTCAGTGAAGTCAGCGTCGATCACGTCTTCATCGCTGCTGCTGGAGGCTTCCGCCGACGCACTCGCTTCCGGGCCACCCGCTTCGGGGCCAGCACCGCCCGCTTCGGGGCCGGGGGCTGCACTCTGGTACAGCTCGCTGCTGAGGGCGTAGAGCGCCTCTTGCAGAGCGGTTTCTTTGGCGGCGATCGCGTCGTCGTCTTCCTTCTGGATGGCTTCGCGCAGCTCGACCACTAGGGTTTGGATGTTGGACTTCTTGTCGTCCGCGATCTTGTCGCCCATGTCCTTGAGCTGTTTCTCAGCTTGATAGGCCAAGCTGTCTGCCCGGTTGCGACGCTCGATCTTTTCGCGACGATCTTTATCTTCGTCGGCGAACTTCTCGGCTTCATTCACCATCCGGCTCACTTCGTTATCGTCCAGAGTCGAAGCACCCGTAATCGAGATGCTTTGCTCTTTGCCCGTGCCTTTGTCTTTGGCCGAAACGTTGAGCAGACCGTTGGCATCGATATCGAAGGTGACTTCCACCTGGGGCACGCCGCGAGGAGCGGGGGGAATGCCGTCCAGCTTGAAGCGTCCGAGGGACTTGTTATCCCGCGCCATTTCGCGCTCGCCCTGAATGACGTGGATTTCCACCGAGGTCTGACCGTCTTCCGCCGTGGAGTAGGTCTCCGATTTGCGGGTAGGAATGGTGGTGTTGCGGGGAATCATCTTAGTGGATACGCCGCCCAAGGTTTCCACGCCCAGCGACAGCGGGGTGACATCCAGTAGCAGCACGTCTTTGACTTCACCCGCCAGCACGCCCGCTTGAATGGCTGCGCCGACTGCCACCACCTCATCCGGGTTCACGGTTTGGTTGGGGGGCTTGCCGATCAGG
>JBCBTL010000635.1:0-2308 GCA_039818705.1 Cyanobacteria bacterium J06639_1 | reverse complement strand
AGCGATCGCTATCCTCAAACCGCTCTTGAATCGCTACCGCGTTGTACAGCACGTTTGCATGATTTACCATGACACCTTTCGGCGTGCCTGTAGATCCCGAGGTGTACTGCAAGAACGCTAAATCAGATGGGTCGGAGTTGGGATTGACCCACTCATCCGCTAGCACGGCGCTTAAATCGTCAGTATTCGTCAACTGACCATCGTGGATATGCGGCTCTGACTCGAACAGCGATCGCACTTGAGATACAGCATCCGAATTTGTCAGCGCGATCCCCGCACCAGAGTCTTGCAATATCGACGCGATGCGAGGATAGTGACGGCGGTTGCGGGGAGGGTAGGCAGGAACGGCAATTGTGCCCGCGTAGAGACAGCCGAAGAATGCAGCAACATAGTCGATCCCAGGCGGGTACAGCAGCAAAACCCGCTGTCCGCAAACGGTTTCATTCCTTTTCTGAAGCGCAGAAGCAATAGCCCGAGCGCGACGATCGAGCGCAGCATAGGTCGCGCAATCCAATTCCGCCTGGCCGTCTGCCAGAAAGCGGAACGCCACGGCATCCGGTCGCTCTCGCGATCGCGACCTCAGCAGATCCGTGACCGTGGAGAACTTCGGTACGGTTGAAGTCGGAAATACGTTTCTGGAATTGACGTAAGCGTTCAACAAGCCCCACCTCTAGACCTCAAACTGAATGCCTGAGAAAGACACTAGAAACCGGACGCTGGATAGAAATCCAGCGCTACACTCCACCACTCGGTTGCAGTTAGCGCAATTCCAACGCCGCTACTCGGACTGACGAGAAGAACTGGACGTGCAGCCGTGAAGGACGCATGCGGTTCAGAACAGAACCGGACTAATGCTTTTCATAACGGCAGCGAGCGCGATCGTGCATGCGTAGTTGACGAATGGGCTCAGCAGTACCGCAGCTCGGACAGCTCAAAACGATAGGCCTGCAAACAGCTCGACGTTTCGAGAGGCTGAGCATTGAACGTCTGCATGATAGCACCCAATTAAGAACGAGTTGCAATAGAGCTGTGATTATTTCGCTGCTTTTGAGCTGATGTAACGTAGAAAACTCTCAGACGCCTCGGCAAAGCTTAAGTCGAGTAGGCTTCTAACAGGCTGTTCTCACCGAATAAAGCAGGTTTGAGGGCGATCGCCTTCTAGACAGTTACTGCCGCTCACACGTAACTTCGGTCTTTATTCTTGACATAGTTTCTGCTTAAAGATAGCGTATCTGCTTGGGATGCTCCTCGGGTCGAAGCTCCTTATCTGAGTCGGGACTCCCGCGGGCTGAATGACGAAGGATCTGTTTGCCACGACGTTTCCGATGGAATGGCGATCGCCATGAAGCTGCTCGGTCTTCTCTTCAAAAATTCTTGGTGGCTGATGGCGTTGGCGGGCGCTCTAGGTCTGTTGAGCGGCGCTAGCACAGCAGGACTGATCGCCACGATCAACCGCGCCGTTCAGGTCTCAGACAATCCCAGTGGAGTTCTCGCGGCTAGCTTCATGGCTTTGTGTGGGGCGGCGTTCGTGACGACAGCACTATCGCAAGTTCTGGTGGTGCGCATCACTCAATCCACCATCTATCAGCTTCAGGTGGAACTCGTCGAGCAAATTCTCGACTGTCCCCTCAAACAGTTAGAACTTATCGGTAAGTCGCGGTTGATGGCGGCTCTCACTGAAGATGTCGATGCAGTGTCGAAGGCTTCGCCCTGGTTGTCGGGGCTGCTGGCAAATACTGCACTACTGCTGGGATGCGTTGTTTACATGACGTGGCTGGCTCCGATGCTGTTTGCCGGACTCCTTGCATTCATGCTTCTGGCGCTATACAGCTATCAACTTTTGGTCAACCGGGGCGTTTTGGCACTCAAATACGCTCGTCAAACCCGCGATCGCCTATTTGAAGATTTCCGCACCGCAACCGAAGGTACGAAAGAACTCAAAATTCACCGCCAGCGACGATTTGCATTCGTCTCCGAAGATGTCAGTAAAGACGCTGCCGAGTTCAAACGTCATCGCACGTTTGCCATGTCGGTCTTTGCGTTTTCGGGCAGTTGGGCGCTGATTCTATTTTTCATGCCGATCGCCATACTGCTATTTTTACTCCCGGCATTTACCACCATTCCTCAGGCGATCGCGGCTAGTTACGCTCTAACGATCGTGTTTACGATCAATCCTCTGCGCACGATTCTCAATGCGCGTCCGATGATCGCTCAAGCAAACATTGCCCTCAAGAACATTGACGCCTTAGGACTGTCGCTTTCCTCTTTAGGCACTGAGACTGCTGTAGGAGGCTTCGCTACAGCAGTC
>JBCBTL010000634.1:0-2308 GCA_039818705.1 Cyanobacteria bacterium J06639_1 | reverse complement strand
TAAGGTGCGAAATGATGGCATCGCGGTGACGCAACACGCGATCCAAGACGTTGTTTTGGTTCATCTCAGGATCGTAGTCGCGCACCATGAAGATGGCTGCGTGAGCTGCACCGCCGACGATGAAGAAGCCACCCAACCACATGTGGTGGGTAAACAGCGAAATCTGCGTCGCGTAATCCGTCGCCATGTAGGGATACGGATTCATGGCGTACATGTGCTGTGCCACGATGACGCTGATCGAACCCGTTAATGCCAAGTTAATGGCGAGCTGAGCGTGCCAAGAGGTGGTCAGCACTTCGTAGAGACCCTTGTGGCCTTCGCCAGTGAAGGGGCCTTTGTGTGCTTCCAAAATCTCTTTGATGCTGTGACCGATCCCGAAGTTGGTGCGGTACATGTGACCGGCCACGATGAACATCACCGCCAGCGCGAGGTGGTGGTGAGCCTGGTCGGTCAGCCACAGCGCCCCGGTTTGGGGGTTAAGGCCACCCTTAAAGGTCAAGAAGTCAGCGTACTCGCCCCAGTTCAGCGTGAAGAACGGCGTCAATCCCTTCGCAAAGCTGGGGAACTGCTCGGCCATTAAATTCGCATCAAAAAGGAACTTATGGGGTAGAGGAATCTGATCGATCGGCACGCCCGCATCTAACAGGTTGTTGATGGGGACAGCGACGTGAATTTGGTGTCCGGCCCAAGCCAAAGACCCCAAACCCAACAGACCCGACAAGTGGTGGTTCAACATCGATTCGACGTTTTGGAACCACTCCAGCTTGGGAGCCTTCTTGTGGTAGTGGAACCAGCCTGCAAAAAGCATCAGGCCAGCCATTACCAGACCGCCGATCGCGGTGCATAAAAGCTGATATTCCGACGTAATCCCGGCTGCGCGCCAGAGGTGGAAGAAACCAGAGGTGATTTGAATCCCTCCGAATCCACCGCCGACATCGGCGTTAAGGATTTCCTGACCGAAAATCGGCCAGACGACTTGGGCGCTGGGCTTAATGCCCGTCGGATCTTGCAGCCAAGCCGAGTAGTTGGAGAACTTTGCTCCGTGGTAGTACATTCCGCTCAGCCATACGAAAACAACGGCCAAATGACCGAAGTGAGCGGAGAAAATTTTACGAGAGACATCTTCGAGGTCGCTCGTATGACTGTCGAAGTCATGGGCGAGAGCGTGGAGATCCCAAATCCACTTGGTGGTTTTGGGGCCGCGGGATAAGGCGCGATCGAAGTGTCCTGGCTTACCCCACTTCTCAAATGAAGTGGGTACCGGATCTTCGTCAACCAAAATCCTGGCCTGTGTCTCTCGCTCCTTGGGCGATGCTGTCATCAAGAACTCCTCTCTTGCGACAAGGAACGATCTTTGTCCCAACAACCCGTAGGTTCGCAAGCGAAAACCGCAGAAAACATGGGGCTTAAGGACTCACAGAGCATTATAGGCCAGCCTTTTCAGTCCCCCGAACTGCTTAACAATAATTAAGTCGCCAATCCCTGATTCCATAAGCTTTTCAGCCCTCGATGCACGAAATTGCTTCGCGCAGAGGTCGATTTTGGCGCCCATTTTGTAAAGTATTGTTAATCGATTTTGGTTTGTTTCCGGCTGTGCGAGATGCTGTATATTTTCGCGCTTGAATGTGTGTTATTCGCGTTGCCCCTTTCTCGATCGCGCTACTCGACTTCCCCGATACGCTCCATCAGCTCGATCGGCAGCCCGTCTGGATCGGCAATGAAGGTAACTCGATAGCGATCGCTTCCAATCTCTTGTTCGGTAGGCGGCAACAAAATCGGAGCGGAGCCGATCTGCGCCATCGCGTCAGACAAAGAGGGGACGTGGAAGGACAGATGGTAGTAGCCGACGAAGTGTTCGTCGTCGAACGCATCGGGGGCGGGGTGAGGTTCGGGGATTTGAATCAGTTCTAGGTGCGTGCCGTTGCCCGTCATCCAGCAAGCAAGAGTCGTGTCAGTGGTGAAGCGGGTCGAGACGGTGAAATTGAGGCGTTCGTAGAAGGCGATCGCTTTGAAAATATCGGCGGTGCGGATGGAGGTGTGGTGAAACTGCACGGCGTTCTGGGGCGATCGCGTCTCAAAGTCGGTATTATCCTGGCACGAACGCGGTTTTGCTATTCAGAGCGTCGCGATTTTTTCAGGAGCGTCCTTATTTATGTCCTCTCCCAGCGTCATCGGTATCGATTTGGGCGGAACGTCGATTAAGGCAGGGCGTTTCGGGCGGGACGGTCAGTGTTTGGAGTCGCTGAAAGTGCGGACGACGAAGCCCCCCGAACCGAAAGCCGTCCTCGCGCAACTGATCGAGATTGCC
>JBCBTL010000633.1:0-2313 GCA_039818705.1 Cyanobacteria bacterium J06639_1 | reverse complement strand
GATTTTGCCTTGCGTCAATTTCATGGCAATGCGGGGGTGACGAGTACGAGAAGGCAAAGCAAGCTGGATCGCTAAAGCTGAATGGTGTCTGAGGGTGAGGCCTCGGGGTTATCGGAGTGCTCTCACCCAGACTCGTTGCGTTCAGGTGACGTACGGAGTCACGTCTTCACCACAGACTTCGGCCAGATAGCTCAGCGCCCGAAAGCGCAGGCTGACGAGTTCGTCGTAAATCGGGTTGAGTTTGCACAGCGCCGGAATCCGAAGGATGGTGCGTCCGAAAAGAGTTAGCGTCTGCTCGAACGGACAACGGCAGGGGATGAGTTTGCACACGAGATGAGCCTGGCGGGGGCTGCGAATGTCTAGGCGATCGATCCAGCGTCGAAGCGGCCTGAAGACATCGAGACTTGGTTCCCAGGTGGGAGACGGCGCGGAGTGGGGGAAATGAGGGAGATGAATCATTGTTCTGTACCCGTGGATTGAATGGGTTGGGGCGATCGCTCTTCCGCCAGTTCCAGCTCTTTGCTGAGGCAGCCAACCACGTAGTTGGTTTCTAAAAAATGCACGGAGTAAATGTAGGCTCGTTGCAGATAAGTACCGATGCTGACGATGTAGCCAACGTCGCCTTTCTTGGCTAAATGAGCTCCGACATCCTTACCGGGAAACGTGCCGTCGTTGCGGATGAGCTTGCGAACGCGAACGCGGTTGCCTAGGTCGAAAAGCGGTGGAGAGTTGAGTTCGACTTCTTCACTGAGACGCATAGCGACCTCCTACTGAACTGTCCTAAGCAACGTGCCGGAGAAACTCGATGGTGATGAGGGAGATGCCTCAGAGACGCGGCTGGCACGCCTCTGAAACACCGGATGGGCGCTTTGACCGAACGAATCAGGAACCTAACGGATCAGGTCGAAGGAGATATCGGTCTTGGCGGGTACGATCGTCTGGCGATCCAGCTCGTCCAAAATCGTGTTGACGATCCAGTTGAACTGGTTGATCGCGCCCTGGTAGCCGAGAGTGGCGTAGCGGTGCATGTGATGGCGATCGAAGATTGGATAGCCGATGCGCACCAAGGGCGTGCCCGTATCCCGCCAGAGGTACTTGCCGTAGGAGTTACCGATCAGCAAATCGACTGGCTCGGTGAACATCAGCGATCGCAGGTGCCACAGATCTTTCTTGCCCCACACCGTGGCTTCTTGGCCGTAAGGGCTGTTGGTCAACAGCTCGCGAGCTTCGGCCTCGAAGTCTGGGTTGGAGTTGGTCACGACGATGTGAATCGGCTCCGCACCCATTTCCAATAGGAACCGGGTCAGGTTGAGCACGTGGTCGGGGTCGCCGTAGAGGGCAACGCGCTTGCCGTGAATCCAGGCTTGGGAATCAGTCAACGCATCAACGGCGCGACCTCGCTCTTGCTGAAGCTCCAGCGGAATCGGCTTGCCCGTAATGGCCGAAAGGGACATTAAGAACTCATCCGTGCCCTGGATGCCGAAGGGGCGGAAGTTGTAGGTCTTCTGCTCCCAGTCTTTGGTGATGTAGTCCTGGGTTTTGGGCGTGGTGTACTTCTGGAAGAAGAACGTGCCTTCGGCATTGACCGAGTCCGCCGCATCTTCCAGAGTGGTTAGCCCGTTGTACATCTTGAATTCGCCCGTGTTGGGAGAATCAAACGCATCGGAGTTGTCGGAGAGGATGGTGTAGTCCACGCCGAATAGACCCAAAATGCGCTTCAGCTCGCGGATGTTGCCCACGTAGGGGTCGAAGCCCAGGTTGAAGTTGAACTTGCCGTTGCTCGTCTCCGTCTTTTTGCCTTCAGTCAGCGTCGCCAAGATGCTCTTGAGCATGTTGTCGTAGCCCGTGATGTGGGAGCCGACGAAGCTGGGGGTGTGAGCCGTGGGCACGGGCAGATCTTGCGGAATCAACTCCTCATTTTTCGCCGTCTGCACGAATGCCCCAATGTCATCGCCAATCACCTCGGCCATGCAGGTGGTACACAGCGCGATCATCTTGGGGTTGTAGAGTTTGTACGAGTTCTCCAGACCTTGCTTGAGGTTGTTCAAACCGCCAAACACCGCCGCATCTTCCGTCATCGACGAGGACACCGCTTGGAACGGCTCCTTGTAGTTGCGGGTTAGGTGGGTGCGGAAGTAGGCCACGCAGCCTTGAGAGCCGTGGCTGTAAGGCAGCGTCCCTTCAAAGCCAGCCGCCACGAACAGCGACCCGAGAGGCTGACAGGCTTTAGCGGGGTTTACCGTGAGCGCTTTGCGATCGAAGTTCTTTTCCCGATAGTCCCAAGACTTGGTCCATTCAGCGATTTCATCCACT
>JBCBTL010000632.1:0-2313 GCA_039818705.1 Cyanobacteria bacterium J06639_1 | reverse complement strand
AAACCAATCAACAACACCGAAAGAATGGTGCCGATTTTCCATTTCGAGAAATGCAGCATGGGCGTCTTGCTCCGCTACGCGTGTATATTTTTAATCGGGCTTGGCATCGTTGGCCGCAACGAGCTGTCCCTTGCCGCGCACGTCTGCCACCATCGCCGTGAGCTGCGTAAATGTGTGGTCGCGCACTCGCTCCGCATAGCTGCCGCGATTGAGGGTGGCTTCGATGTTGGGTACGCCGTAGCCGAGTTCGGTTAGGGCAATGGTCTGTTGGTTGTAAAGCTTGTGGCGATCGCGCCTCGACATCGACACAGTTGCCGCTTGATCGAGACATTGATCGAGCAAGAGGGTCAACAGCGTGGGCAAAATTCCCGGATTTTCACGGTGATATTCGTAGCCAAATCCCGCAAAAATTGAGGACATGTTTTTGGCAGCTTTGATGTATTGTGCTTCGACGTTATGAATGCCAGGGGAAACTTGAATATTGAGAGAAAGTTTGTCGAGCATGTTCGCCCCCAACAACGCCGTCAGCGCGTTGGGATGGCAAAAGTTCGCGGTAAAACTATCAACCGGATCGCGCAAAGCCCCGTGACGGTGAAATCCCGTAAAGAACGCTAAGTTAGGATGCTTTCCACACAAAACGTAGGATTCATCTTTAACTTCGTCATACGAAAATGACCCCGCCAAACATGCTAAAACGACATTATTTCGACCTAAGCGATCGCGAATGCGACGAGCCTCTTTGAGATCGCTTTCGATGTACTTACTATTCGCCCCAAGAATTACCAAATCGCAGTTCACGATCAGGTATTCCAACGTGTTGGATACGAGTTCCCCGGCTTCTTCATGCTCGGAAATGCGATGCATGTACTCGACGTGGTCGCTATCCATCCCCTGCAATGCGAGATCGGAAAACGCGCCGAGCAACTCGCGATCGCTCCGAGGGGCAAGCAACAAATCCAGCTCCCCCCGCTGCATGATGGCGTTGTACGCCAGAGACGCCGGATAAAGTCCGATGCTGTAGAACCCGACTGTGCCTTTATCGAGCTCGGCGATGCGCCGTTTAATGCTCTCTTTGTCTAGAGACTTGTCGAAAAAACTATTCTGCATAACCGACCGAGGTGAAGGGCGTTACAGCGAATGGGCTCCTGCTTACTGAGATGGATTTAACTGAAAGGTACGAGCCTTCCCGGGCGCGATCGAAGCCGAGTCGGATGTGCGTTCGGTCATCCCACGCTCCCCAACCTTACCGTTTCGCGGGGAACGTCCGCATTTTAGTTTGCAAAGCTGATTCCGTATGTAAGTGCATCGCCGTTCGGGCTTCTCGAAGCGTGAAGAGACTGGAAGACCCCTGAAGAATGCGATCGCCGCCACAATAGAGTCCATGTCTCAAAATCCTTACGATCAACTCTCCAAACAGCTCCTCGAAGAACTGCTCTCGCCCTTGGGTCGCGTCGACATCAGCCGCGAAGTGCTCGGAGAAAGTCGCTTCGTTGACGTGTGGTTCGATCCCGATCCGATCTCCTCAAACACCTCGACTTCAGACCTGGGTTTATTGGGACGTATTGCGGCTACACCATGCCTCATCGAACCCTTTCGCAATGCTCTCTCATCTGCCGATTTAGATAGCTGTTTGCTTAAGCTGTTCGCTGTAATAGCCGACTGGCGCAGACAACGCAACCGCAATCCCGATCCTCAAATCGCTTCTGCTGTAGAGCCTCGCCTGTGGATTTTGACTCCAACGGCATCTCGTCCCTTCCTTGCCAAGTTAGGCGCACGTCCCATCCCGAACTGGCCGGAGGGGGCTTACCTCTCTGTGCCAGCAATGCGCGCCAGCATCATTGCGATTCATCAGCTTCCTCACACGCCTGAAACCGTTTGGTTGAGGCTGCTCGGCAAAGGGAAAGTCCAGCGCCAAGCGATTGAGGAGTTGGTTGCTTTACCCCGAACAACTCCGTGGCGAGCTTCTGCGTTGCGGATGTTAGCCAGTTGGCGCATTACCATTGAGGTGCAGGGCAACGCAGCTAGTGAAGACCGGGAATTAGCCATGGCACTGTCGCAGGCATTCATTGAACTAGAGAAAGAAATTGAGCAGCGCGGAGAGCGGCGTGGAGAGCAGCGTGGCCGCGAGGATGGTAAGCGCGAAACCCTGCGAGAAGTGATCGAAAACATGGCGCGCATGAACTTCGATGAGGCTCAAATTGCGAAAATCACGGGTCTGTCTGCCGAACACATTCGCACATTTCTAGAAGGCCGATAGCCAGAAGGCGATCGCCGCCAGAATAGAGTCCATGTCTCAAAATCCTTACGATCAGC
>JBCBTL010000631.1:0-2313 GCA_039818705.1 Cyanobacteria bacterium J06639_1 | reverse complement strand
GCGCGATCGCCCCGTCCGGCTCGTCCGGCCACCTGCATCAGCAGTTGAAAGGCGCGCTCCCCCGCTCGAAAATCCGACATATTCAACAGTCCATCGGCCGCCACCACGCCCACCAAGGTCACCGAGGGAATGTCCAATCCTTTCGTGAGCATTTGCGTGCCCACCAGCACGTCTGCCTCGCCCGCCCGAAAGCGATCGAGAATCCGGCGGTGTGCGCCTTTGTTGCGGGTGGTATCGCGATCGAATCGCAGCACTCTTAACTGCGGAAACTCCTCGTGCAGCGTTTCCACCAGGCGTTGCGTGCCCGTGCCGAACTGCTTCAAATAGGGCGACTGACAGGCCGGACATTGAGGCGGCAGCGATCGCTTGAAGCCGCAGTAGTGGCAGCTCAAGTAATTTCCGATTTGATGAAACGTGAGCGATACGTCGCACTGGGGACAGTTCAGCGGCTCGCCACAACTGCGACAGGAGACGAACGTACTGTAGCCCCGGCGCGGCAGGAAAAGAATGCCCTGGCGATCGCTTTCGGCCAAATGGGCTAACGCCGCTCGCAAAGGCTGGCTTAAAACCGACCGATTGCCCTGAGCCAACTCGCTCCGCAAGTCCACCACTCGCACGGGCGGCATCGGTTTCGCCCCCACGCGCTCGGGCAGTTCCAGTCGTTTCACCCGACCCGATTCTGCCGCTGCCTGAGTTTCGAGCGCCGGAGTGGCCGAGCCCAGCAGCAACGGACAGGGCGAGAGCCGCGATCGCCACTGCGCCACCGTGCGGGCGTGGTAGCAGGGCTGCGGGCGATCCTGCTTGTAGCTGTCGTCGTGTTCTTCATCCAACACGATCAGGCCGAGATTTTGCACGGGTGCGAAAACAGCCGATCGCGTTCCGATGACCACGCGGGTTTCGCTCGTCACCAACTGCCGCCACGTATCGTAGCGCTCGCCATCCGACAACCCGCTGTGATAAATCGAGACGCGATCGCCAAATCGGGCTCGAAAGCGATCGGTTAACTGGGGGTTAACCCGATTTCCGGCACCAACACAGCGCAGACTGCGATCGCTCCAGAACGAGGGCGATCGCCTGGAGATACACCCCCGTTTTGCCCGATCCCGTCACCCCTCTGAGCAAAAAGGCTTGGGGGTTGGCCGCGCGAATGGCTGCCGCTATTGCCTCGACGGCCGCTTGCTGTGCGTCGGTCAACGTAAGGGGGCGATCGCGCGCTACGGAGGGTTGGGCAGCAGCGCGGAGCTTTTGGCGCGGGGCGATCGTGACCCGCTGCTTTTTTTCGAGCGCCTGCACCACCTGCCGCGTTGCCCCCACCTGCGCGATCAGCTCGGTCATCCAGGCATCGCCCCCCAATCGGCGCAAGCCCACCAAGACCTCTTGCTGGCGAGGAGTTAAGCCGTCTTCGTCATCGAGAATCAGCGTGACCGCCTGAAAGGTTTGGGGCTTCGGGGTGTTAGCCTCCTGCCAATAGCTGCGCGCCCAGCCCTGTCGTTGCAGCTCTCGCCACCCCTTCGCCGCGTCCCGCGTTCGATTTTTCAAATATCGCCAGGCAGCGTCCCCGTTTTGGGCTTGCAGGTTCGCCAACAGCGATCGCCCCGCTGCCGATAACTGCGTTTCATCGATAGGAGCTGAAGATACTAATTGAATGCGCCGCTGCGATCGCCCCAGCATTCCCGGCGGCAGTACTGCCCGCACCACCTGCCCGAGGGGGGTGACGTAATATTCGGCGACCCGATGTAGCACTTGCCAAAATTCAGGCGCGATCGCGTTGGCAGCAATGACATCCTCGATTTCGCGAATCGCAGCCGGTTCGAGGTCGGGAGAGAGGCAGTCTCGGCGGGCGATCGCGATTGCCCCAACCGTGCGAGTGCCAAATGGAACCGCGATCGCGTCGCCGGGAGCCAACGTGTCGCGCAGTTCGGGAGGAATGCGATAGGTGTAGGTGCCGCGACTGCCGGGGGTGTCGACTAGGACTTCGACCCACGCTGCGCCCTCGTCAACCAGGGTCATTTCAGATGCCATCATTCGAGGTGCGCTGTTGTTCGGGATGCGCTGTCGTTCGAGATACGCTGTTGTTCGGGATACGATGAAGGGAACAGGCTGTATCGCCGAGATGAGAACTCTGCAATGGAATCACGCACGACATTCTACGGCCCAGTGCTAGCCATCATAGCCCTGACCAGCCTGCAACTTTACGGCATCCCCCTGCCCACAGAGCCGCAAGAGGATGAGGATGTTTCTCCTCGTTCGGGGTGGCCGACCCAAGTACGCGATCGCGTTGCAGCTCTTGTATTGACTCGCTAGCGCGATCGG
>JBCBTL010000630.1:0-2317 GCA_039818705.1 Cyanobacteria bacterium J06639_1 | reverse complement strand
TGCGGATTTCGGCATTCAAAGCATGTGCGTGCCCGAAGCCTACAGCAGCAGTCCGGCGCTGGACATCATGACGGCAGTGCTGGCGATGGAAGGGCTGGGGTACGGCTGCGAAGATAACGGGCTAACGCTGGCACTGAACGCCCAGATGTGGACGGTGCAAGTGCTGATTTTGCAGTTCGGCACGGAAGCACAGAAGCAACGTTATCTGCCAAAACTATGCAGCGGCGAATGGATTGGCGCGCACGCGCTGTCGGAACCCGAGTCGGGATCGGACGTGTACAGCATGCAGACGATCGCCAAGAAGTGCGACGGCGGCTATCTGCTCAACGGCACTAAGAAATTCGTCACCTGCGCGCCGATCGCCAACCTCGCACTCACGTTTGCCACGCTCGATCCCAGCCTTGGCAAGTGGGGCGTATCGGCGTTTTTGGTCGAGCGTAATTCTCCTGGCTACAGCACCAGCCCCACCCGGCAAAAGATGGGGTTGCGCACCACGCCGTTTGGCGAAATCACGTTTGAAGATTGCTTCGTGCCTGACGAAAACCTGCTCGGCCCGGAAGGATCGGGCTTCAGCTTGTCAAATCACTCGCTGGAATACGATCGCTGTTTCAATCTCGCCAGCGAGCTAGGGGCGATGGAGCGACAGCTCGAACAAACGGTGGAGTACGCCAAATCTCGCCATCAATACGGTCAGTCCATTGGCAAATTCCAGTCGGTCTCGAACCGGATTGCCGACATGAAACTGAGACTCGAAACTGCACGGCTGTTGCTCTACAAGGTTGCGTGGCTGAAGGAGTTGGGTAAGCCCGCCATGCTCGACGCAGCCATGTTGAAGCTGTATCTGAGCGAGTGTTTCGTCTCGTCAGGATTGGATGCGATCCGCGTCCACGGCGGCAACGGTTACCTCACGGATTTTGGCATCGAGAGAGATTTACGGGATGCCGTCGGCGGGGTCATCTACGCCGGAACGTCCGACATTCAACGCAATATCATCGCGCGATCGCTGGGATTGTAGTCATGATTTATCTCCTCTCCCAAGCGATCGACGAATCCGCAAGGCGCGTGCCGGATGCCGAAGCTTTCCGATTCGAAGGCAAGGGCGTTACCTACGCAGAACTGGTACGCAAAGCCAACGGTCTGGCTCGCGTATTGGCAGAACAGGGCGTGCGCAAAGGCGATCGCGTCGGCATCTATCTGAGCAAAAGCCTGGAATCGGCGATCGCACTGTATGGCATTTGGAAAGCTGGAGCCGCTTACGTTCCGCTCGACCCGCTCGCGCCCGTCTCGCGCTTGGCCTTCATCGTCCAGAACTGCGAGATTCGCTGTCTGATAACCCAACCCAACAAGCGATCGCGTCTCCTCAAACTCCTCGAAGCGACCCAGGAACTGGAGTGCGTCATCGGGATGCCTGAAGACGAGCGAGCGAGCGAATCGGTGAGGGCGATCGCTTGGGAAACGGTGTGGCAGGAGGCGAGCGATCGCGCCCCCAACCTGCGGGTGATGGAGCAGGATTTGGCATACGTCATGTATACCTCCGGCTCCACGGGCGATCCGAAGGGCATCATGCATACCCACAAGAGCGGGTTGAGCTACGCGCAGATGGCGGCGCGGACGTACGGATTACGGGTGGGCGATCGCCTCGGCAATCATTCGCCGCTGCACTTCGACATGTCCACGCTGGATTATTTCGCCGCGCCACTGGCCGGAGCCACGACGGTCGTCATCCCAGAAGCGTACACGAAGATGCCCGCCAGCCTGTCCGAACTGATCGAAGCCGAGGCGCTGACGATTTGGTATTCGGTGCCGTTCGCGCTGATTCAACTGTTGCTGCGCGGCGTGATGGAGCGACGGGATTTAAGTTCGCTGCGCTGGGTGCTGTTCGGCGGCGAGCCGTTCCCCGTGAAATACCTGTCCGAACTGATGCACCGCCTGCCCGAAGCTCGTTTCGGAAACGTGTACGGCCCCGCCGAAATCAATCAATGCACTTACTACCATCTCCCCCCGCTAGCCCCCGGAGAGGTCTTGCCCGAAGACGGCGGGCCCATCGGGGAAATCTGGCCGAACGCTGAGGCTTTCGTGGCTGACGATCGCTTTCTACCCGTTCCCCAGGGCGACATCGGGGAGTTGCTGGTGCGCACGCCGACGATGATGACCGGATATTGGCGGCAACCGGAATTGAGCGATCGCGCCTTCTTCCGCAAAACCGTCCCCGGCGACATCGAAGCCACTTACTTCTGCACGGGCGATTTGGTGCAACAGCGATCGGATGGGCTGTATCAGTTCGTAGGCCGTAAAGATCGTCAGGTGAAAGCGCGCG
>JBCBTL010000629.1:0-2319 GCA_039818705.1 Cyanobacteria bacterium J06639_1 | reverse complement strand
CTTACGAAGAGTGTGCCCTGCTATTGGATTGCTGCTGCTGTTGGCGAGTTGCCAGCCTCAGCCTGAAGCCGCGATCGCCCCCGAGCGATCGCGATCGTGCCTGGAATCCTATGATGCCGCAGTCGATTATTTCCCTCACAAAATCCAAACGCAGCACGCCGCTGGGTTTGAGGTGGAATATCACAACCACTACAAAGTCGTGACCGTCCGCAATCCTTGGCGGGGTGCAACGGAAACCTTCCGGTACGTTCTCGTGCAGTGTGGCGCGCCGACTCCAGAAGATGTTGCCGGAGCGCAAGTGGTCGAAGTGCCCGTGCGATCGGCCATTGCCCTCTCGACCACCCATCTCCCCCATTTCGCCAAACTCGATCTGCTCGATCGGCTGGTGGGGGTCAGTCGATTTCGTCAGGTCAACACCCCAGCCGTGCGAGAGAAGATCGATCGCGGCGAACTCGTAGAAACGGGGTCGGGCAGCACGCTGAACGTGGAAGGGGTGTTGGCAACTCGTCCCGATCTAGTGTTGACGTTCGGGACGGGCAATGCCGAAACGGACAGCCATCCCAAGCTCCTAGAATTGGGCATTCCAGTGGCGATCGTCAGCGAATACATGGAATCTTCGCCCTTGGGACGGGCTGAGTGGTTGAAATTTACGGCTCTGTTCTTCAATGCCGAGAAAGCCGCTACGGAAGTGTTTGCCGAGATCGATCGCCAGTACGAGGCTACGCGCCAGCTCGTGCAGAATGTCGATCGCCGACCGACCGTATTTACTGGGTTCAGCTACAACGGGACGTGGTTCGTACCGGGAGGCCAGAGCTACGTAGCGCAATTTTTAGACGATGCGGGAGCCGACTACCTCTGGGCAGACCGAGACACCATTGGCAGCATTCCCCTAGATTTTGAAGCGGTGTTCGATCGCGCTGTGGAGGCCGAGTATTGGCTCAACGGCAGTCAGGAATGGCGCACCCGCGCCGACGCGATCGCTCGCGACGATCGGTACGGTCGCTTCCAAGCCCTACAAGAATCGCGACTGTTCAATAACGATGCTCGGCTCAATCCCAGTGGCGGTAACGATTACTGGGAAAGCGGGATGGTCAATCCCCACGTCGTGTTGGCGGACTTAATCGCGATGTTTCATCCCGAACTCCTACCCGATCGCGAACTGGTTTACTACCGCCGCTTAGATTGACCGCCACCACGGATCGTGCCGCCATGAGTTTCACCCTCGCCCAAATTACCGATACCCACTTACTCGCGAATCCCGATGCCGACCTGCGGGGCTTGGCAACGGGGCGATCGTTTCGGACGGTCTTGAGTGAGGTTGTCCGACACCAACCTGACGGCCTACTGCTGACTGGCGATCTAGCCGAGGGAGGGGCAGCAGGGGCGTATCAGCAGCTCGTCGAGGCGATCGCGCCCTTGCAGTTGCCGACATTTTGGCTGCCAGGGAATCACGATCGATTACCCCTAATGCGGAGGATGTTGAACCCCCCCCTGTTCTGTGGAGCTCCTGCCGCGATCGCTTTAGGCAACTGGCGATTGCTGCTGTTGGATTCAGTTCTGCTGGAGGCACGCTACGGCGAGGGCAGATTATCGCGAGAAACGCTGGAGTGGTTGGAAGCCGAGCTACAGTCGCAGCGTCATTTGCCCACTCTCATCGCCCTGCACCATCACCCGGTTTCGACGGGAATCGACTGGCTCGACCTCATTCAGGTTGAGAACGCGAACGACTTTTTAGCCCTCGTGGAGCGCCATCCGCAGGTTCGCGCGATCGTCTTCGGCCACGTCCATCTGGAATTGCACCGTCAACGAGGGACAACCCATTTCTACGGCTGTCCGTCAACCAGCCATCAAGTGGTCGCGGGTGATTTCCAAATGCGATCGCCGGGCTATCGCCTCCTAACTCTGCATCCTGACGGAACCCATTCCACTGAGGTGCATCGCGTGCCCCAACTGGCGATCGCCTGACCCTTCAAACGCCCGCATCTAACCCGACCCTGACGCTCTATGTCCATCAGCCAAATCTCCAAACCCATACGCACTCAGATGACCCTATCCAGACTCGGGCTTCTCTCGCTCGCAGCCCTGCTCTGTGCGTCCGTCCTCCTGAGCTTGGCCGTTGGCTCTGTGCGCATTCCCCTCGCCGACACGGTTCGCATTTTGCTAGGGATAAATTCTCCACAGGCTCAAGCGAGTTGGCACGACATCATATGGCAGTTTCGCTTACCCAAAGCACTAGCTTCCATCAGTTCGGGAGCAGCCCTCGCCGTTAGTGGATTGTTAATTCAGACGCTCTTTCGCAATCCCTTGGCTGGCCCCTCG
>JBCBTL010000628.1:0-2328 GCA_039818705.1 Cyanobacteria bacterium J06639_1 | reverse complement strand
GCTCTGGAGTCAGAAAGATCCAAGTTTGAATGGCTGCTTCTAAAGTCACCTCATCTTTCTCACCTTAGTTTATCACCTGGGTAGGATTTACCTTCAGGTGTATATGTTTATCGACTGCGATATATAGACGTCAAAGGGGAAGCTTTTGTAAAGCGGGGCAGTATCACTTTGGTCAGATGATAGGTTCCGTTTTCTATATGCTTGCAACATCATGCGTGGGATGAAGTTGTAGGGTTGATCCCAACAGAAGAAGGCTGGAAGCTCGATTATGATTCAGTTATGGAGTTTCGCGAGATCGACTTGTCCACGGCTCTTTTAGAAACAAGCCAGTTTCTTACGGATGGCGCACCAGGGGCTATTCAGGTTCGAGGGAACTCCATCAATATTTCGGATTTCTCTCAGATCAACAGTATTAATGTGTCCGGCTTAGAGTCGGGTCAGTCTGTGTTGATAGAGGCGAGCGATCGCATTAACTTAAACTCCAATAGCTCGGTGACAACATCCGTTATTGACGGAACGGAGACAGCAGGCAATATCACTTTTCGAGCGAGAGATCTATCAGTTGTTGCTGGAATTATCTCTTCCTCTAGTCAGGGAACTGGCAAAGGAGGTAATGTTACGTTTGATATTGATGGAACGTTTGAAGTCGGGGATGAGGGTTTTGTTGCAACCTCTAGCTTCGTGAGCGGAAGTACGGGGTCGATCTTTATTGAGGCTGGAGATTTAAGGCTCTTTAACGGGGGAGTTCTTCAGAGTTCTAATGCTAACGCTTCCGCTGGTGATGGCGGTGAAATTACCATCAATGCCTCTAATCTAACTATGGATGAAGGTAGCAATATCTTAACCACGTCTAATTTTGGGACAGGCGGTGATATCAATATTGATGTTCGAGACAGAGTTGAGTTGAGAAATGGCAGCTCGATATCTGCATCAGTCGGTCAAGAAAGCGGCGGTGGAGATGGAGGAAATATTGATATTACAGCCCAATTCGTGACCGCCGTTCCGTCGGAAAATAGCGACATCACTGCCAATGCATTTGACGGTCGAGGGGGGAATATCGCCATCACGGCAAATGGTGTATTCGGTATTGCGCCACGCAGTGCTCCAACTGAATTGAGTGACATCACGGCTAGCTCTCGCTCGAACCTCACTGGGCGCATTACGATCGAGGCTCCTGATATCGATACGAATCGCGACGCGATCGCAGAACCCAACGCGTCTTCGCCTCCCGAAGTGGTGCGTGGGTGCCAGGCTGGGCGTATCCAAACTGCTAGCAGTTTTGTTGATGTCGGACGCGGCGGTCTCCCTCCCAACCCAGCTCAGGCTCGAAGTGGCTCGGCTCTTTGGGAAGACTTTCGTCCACTTCCTCCTTCAGTAGCAAAGACTCCTGCCGTTAGTCCTCAGCCAATCTCCACTCTGCCCTCAGACCAGCCAGCTCCTATTGTCGAAGCTCAAGGGTGGATCGTGAACGCGGCTGGTGACATCGAACTCGTGGCTGCTGCCCCCAACGCGATCGCCACTGCCAGCGGTTTTAGCGATCGCAATTGCGACGGCCTCGCCCCTCACTCGTAGTCCATTAGCGGTTTAGGTTATGACTTATTTCTCTCGTCGCGATCGCCGTGCATTGGGGAAAAAGACCCACGTCGCCAAACTGTTGCAACTGAGTTTGGGAGCGATCGCGGCTCTCGCAATGAGTTTTGTCCCTCTGCTACCCGGCCATTGGCCTGCGGTCTCCAGCCATGCCCCGGCGATCGCCCAATCCGTCACCCCTGAGATCGAGACGGCAATGGCGACCGGACGCGATCGCTATCGCAACGGGCAATACACGGCGGCGGCGGAAGCATGGCAAACCGCGATCTCGACCTTGGAGCAGAACGGCGATCGCGCCAGTTTGGCCAGCGCGTGGACGTATTTGGCCTTGGCTCGCCAGCAGCTCGGAAACCTCGATGCCGCCATTGATGCCACCGATGCTGCTCTGGCGATCGCGGAGACGATCGCACCGGAAGTGCGATCGCCGCTACTCGCCCGGGCCGCCAACGCCCGTGGCAGCATTTTGCTCGGGCGAGGTCAGCCGGACGCGGCGCTAAGTGCGTGGCAACAGGCGACAGCCGCATACACCGCCGCAGGCGATGAGGCCGGACGCATTGGCAGCACGATCAATCAGTCCCAGGCATTGCAAACCTTGGGGTTCTATCGTCAAGCTCGTTTGACCCTTGCTGATGTCGATACTGCCCTCGAACGGCTACCCGACTCGTCCCTGCGGTATGTGGGGTTGTTGAATCTAGGGAACGTGTTGCGATTGTCTGGAGACTTGGACGAAGCGAAGCG
>JBCBTL010000627.1:0-2329 GCA_039818705.1 Cyanobacteria bacterium J06639_1 | reverse complement strand
CCTGGCTGTCCAATACGGCAAAGACTGTCGAACCGGAGCCAGACATCATAGCCCCCAGCGTGTCTTCGCTGGCGAGCATGGCCTGCTTGAGCTGGGCGATGCGATCGTGGGCGGGGAGGACGGCGAGTTCGAGATCGTTATGCAGGCAGCGGGCGACGGCGGGAATGTCTTGATGAGCGATCGCCGAGAGCATTTGGCTGATCGGGCGATGGGTGGAGGAGGCAGGCAGGGCGGCATACGTGTTGTACGCCCAGGCGGTGGAGATCGCGATGTCGCTCGGTTTTGCCAGGAGTAACCAGAGGGAATCTAAGTCTTGTAGGGGGGAGAGCTGTTCGCCGCGTCCGGTGGCGAGCATCGTACCGCCGTGGACGCAGAAGGGAATATCCGATCCCAATTTGGCAGCGAGGGCTTGCAGATCTCTGGCGGTTAACCCCAGTTGCCAAAGCTGATTGAGGCCGACGAGGACGGCGGCAGCATCGGTCGAGCCTCCGGCCAACCCCGCCCCGACGGGGATATGTTTGTCGATGCGAATGATAACTCCCGTGTGGCGATCGCACTTCTCCGCCAGCAGTGCCGCAGCTCGATACGCGAGATTCTGCTCGGTTTCGGGGACTTCAGGGTGGTCGCAGCGAACGATGATATCGTGCCCGCCCAGTTCGATGCGAACGCGATCGCTGAGGGAGATGCTTTGCAGCACCATCACTACGCTGCGATAGCCGTCAGGGCGATCGCCCGTAATTTCCAGGTACAAGTTAATTTTGGCCGGGGCATTCAGCCAGCAAGACTGCATCGATAAATCGCGTCCGTACCGCGTAACTCCATAGCCACTGTAGATGGAAGTTGACTTTGAAAACGCGAATGTGAAGATAGCTGCTTGGCTCAGGAGTTCCCGCCCAAATTAATACTCCAATGCGTTCGATCGGATGGCTCGGTCGAACGCATGAAGCGAATGAATTCATTTGTCGAAGCAGATGCACTTACGAATTGAGCTGCCGTTTTGCCGTCGCCTCGAACGTTTTGGCATCGTCTGGGTCGGGGATTTCGGCGGCTAGGAGGGCGATCGCTTCGCTCGTGGAACCCGCGCGATCGAAGGCGGACTGACAGACGAATGCTGCAACTGGCCCCATGTATTCAGTGAGTAGTGCTTCCAAAGCAGCTCGCGTTTCTGCATTCAGAGAATCAGTACCACTGTCGGAGATAACTGCCGCGCCTTTGGGAGCGGGGAGGGGATCTTCTCCCCAGCCCAAGAGTCGCAAGATCTCAGCATTGTCAGGCAGCGTAGCTAACCGGGCGGGCTGGTAGAAGCTGCGCGAGGAAAAGCGATAGTGGATGCTCTCTAAAGTGGATAGCAGCGACAGCGCCGCTTGATTCATCTTCGACGAGCAGCTAATGCTAACGATGCGACCGTTCGATAGGCCAATCGTTGCCGTTTGACGCTGCGGGGTTTCCCAGTACAGCAATCCGGTGAGGCGTTGCTCGCAGAGGGTGGCGAGGGCGTTGACCGCCTCCCCCAACGATACGAAATCATCACTTTGCACGATCGCTTCCCTCCTAGCTCCGAGATTGACGCTTGAGCTGCTCGAAGGAGACTTTGACGCTCGTAGCCAACCGCTTGACCGACCGCGCTAGCGCGCCGATTTCATCCTGGCGACCGGTGCCTTTGATGGCAACATCTAACTGACCTCGGCTCACGGCATCAGCCACTTCTGTGAGCGAGCGAATCGGGCGGGCGAGCTGTCCGGCGAAGACGTAGGCCAGCCCAAAGGTAACGCCGAGGGTGACGACGACAGCGATGACCGAGTTGCGCACGCTCTCCCTGGCTGGGGCGAGGGCTTCGCTAGCGTCCTGCTGGACTACTAGCGTCCACCCCAAGTCCGTGGTTTCGGCGTAAGCCAGCACGGTGCGTCCGTTGTCTTGAAATTCAAAGGGGCGATCGAGGATGCCCGCGCTGATGGCAGGGTTGTCGCTGAAGTTTTGCAGTTCTTCGCTAATGAGATCGGGACGACCGTGAGCGATAACTCGTCCCTGTCGGTCGATCAAAAAGGCAAATCCAGTTTCGCCAATTTCGGTGTTGACCACGAGGTCAGAGATGGTTTCGAGTGAAGAACAGCCCGTGAGCGCGCCGACGAACGCGGCATTTTGCTCGATGGGGGCAGACATGCACAGCGCAGGCTTGCCGGTGGTGCGGCTGATCAGCACTTGACGACCGATATCGCCGCCTTCTTTGGCTTGCTGGAAATATTCGCGATCGCCATAAAACCGCAGTTCGCCATCGTCGCTGCGAGAAATATTTTCGCCGTCTTTATCGGTGGTGTGAAACAAGAACGCC
>JBCBTL010000626.1:0-2333 GCA_039818705.1 Cyanobacteria bacterium J06639_1 | reverse complement strand
AGGTGGTGCGAGTCCGTGCGGGGTCTGCGTCCTAGCTTTCTATGCGGCATGGGCTTTACCGAAACGGCTCTCATTCCGGGTATCTCGGCAGCGGGTGCAACCCCTGAAGCGCGGAGGTACACCGCGATCGCCGATGCGGAAGTGTTGCTACACGGCAAAAGCGATCGTTTGCCTACCGCTCCTGACGGCTATCCGTCTCCCGTCGTCATCAGCCGCGCCATTTGCCGAGCCCTCGACATCCCCGTGCAGGTGGTGGACTGCGGTCTCCCTGAAGGGCTGTCGGAAATGCCAGTTGCGTTGCCCCAGCGCGTCACGGCTCGTTGCTTGAGTACTGGGCGCGCCCTCGATCGCGATGTCGTGGAAGCGTTGTGGCGAGCGGGCTGGGAGTGGGGCGATCGCCAAACTGCTCCGTATCTGGTTGTCGGGGAGTGCGTGGCAGGAGGCACGACGACCGCACTGGCAGTGCTATTGGGGTTAGGAGTTGCTGCTGACGGCAAAGTGAACAGCAGCCATCCCACCTGCAATCACGCGCAGAAGCTGGCGATCGCGCGCCAAGGGTTGGGGAATCGATTTTTTTCTGACGCTCTCGATGTCATCGCTGCTGTTGGCGATCCCATGCAGCCGTTCGTGGCGGGGGTAGCCGCGAGTGCCTCCCGCCGTCGTCCGGTTTTGCTGGCTGGGGGCACCCAAATGCTGGCGGTATGGGCGGTAATGGAACAAATCGTGCGAGAGCGAAACCTCGAATGGGAACGCGATCGCATTGCTATCGGTACGACCCGCTGGGTAGCCGCTGACCCGACGGGGGATACGGTCGGGCTCGCGCAAATGCTGCCACCCGTGCCGCTGCTTGCGACAGACCTGAGTTTTGCTGCGTCTCGGTTTCCGCAACTGCGAGCCTACGAACGCGGGTTCGTGAAAGAAGGGGTGGGAGCGGGAGGATTGGCGATCGCCGCCAATCTCGCTTGCAACTGGCAGCAAGAAGATTTGCTCGCGGCGATCGAAGCGACGTACGCGGCGCTGCTAGCCTAGCTGCTGTCGCGCTCGGCGCAAACTGCCTTCACAGCTAGCCAACGTCTGTTTGGCCTCGTCGTAGGTGCAGTGTGCCCAAAACATGAGGAGGGCAGGTTTGACCTGGAGGTGTGCCGATTCGAGCAAGTTGTCAGCAGTGGAGCGATCGCATTCCGTCAGCTTTTGAATGGTACGTAAAGCGCGATCGCGCAGTTTTACGTTGCTAACCGTCACGTCCACCATGTAGTTGCCGTAGGTTTTGCCAATCTGCACCATGGCTCCGGTGGAAATGGCATTGAGGACTAATTTGGTGGCCGTGCCCGCTTTCATCCGGGTCGAACCTGTGACCACTTCGGGACCAACGAGCGGGCGAATGTTGACATCGCACTGCATCGGCACGCTGTCTTCTGACACGCAGGCGAAAAATCCGGTTTTGGCACCGCGATCGCGAGCTTCCGCCAACGCTCCGTGAACGTAAGGGGTGGTGCCACCAGCGGCAATGCCCAGGACGAAATCTCGATCGGTGATGGCGCGTTCGGCGATCGCCGCTTTCCCGCCATCCCACTCGTCTTCTTTGCCTTCGGCAGAGCGAACCAAAGCATTCGACCCGCCCGCAATGATGCCCTGCACCTGTTCGGGATCGGCGCGAAACGTGGGCGGGCATTCGGCAGCGTCCAGCACTCCCAAACGACCACTGGTGCCAGCGCCGACGTAGAAAATGCGACCGCCCGCTTTCAGAGCTGCCGCCGCGAGTGCGATCGCCTTCGCCACCGCCTCTCGCTGTGAGGCCACCGCCGCCACCGCTTTGGCATCTTCCGCGTTAATCACGTCAACCAGTTCCAGCGGCGATAGCAAATCGAGGTCGGCGCTGGCGGGGTTGATGGCTTCAGTCAATAAATGACCGCGATCGCCTTCTGCGCGAGAAGCGCGATCGCTAGGGGTCTGTGAGGACGGATTCGCCACAGGTACGAGCTATCCTCAGAGGCTATTCGTAAATCCACTTGGTCAGCGTGGGCGACCAGGTTGAAAGTTCGCTCTCATTGAACCAAAGGGCGATCTCGCGATTGGCGGTTTCCACAGCGTCGGAACCGTGGATGATGTTGCGACCGATATCGATGCCGAAATCGCCGCGAATGGTGCCGGGTTCGGAGTCGAGAGGATTGGTTTTGCCGATCATTTTGCGGGCGGAGGCGACTACGCCTTTGCCTTCCCACACCATCGCCACCACGGGGCCGGAGGTGATGAATTCGACCAAGCCGGGGAAGAAGGGACGTTCTTTGTGTTCGCCGTAATGCTCTTCAGCCAGCTCGCGACTGACCTGCATC
>JBCBTL010000625.1:0-2339 GCA_039818705.1 Cyanobacteria bacterium J06639_1 | reverse complement strand
GGTCTGTCGCTAGAGCGAAAACGCGATCGAGCTGTGCGTCTAGCTCCGCTCCCATCGCCGCTACGCCCCCCAGAATGGCTCCAGAGTCAGCCACCAAATCGGCTAGAGGCTCGCCCTCATCCGTCAGGAAATAATCTAAAGGCACCAAGCAGACGGCTTGCAGTTCGACGCGATCGCGCCACTCTTCCCGCAATCTGCGAAACACCTCAAAACTGACTTCAGCTTGAGGCGCAAAGGCATCCAAATGCGTGCGGATCGCCCGCGTACCGTGGGCATAGCAACACCGCAGCGTGAAATCCATCCGGCGATACAGGTCTTCCGCGTGCCAGTGCCGATCCCGATCGCGAGCCACCGTCTCTAAGGCACTCGCAAACGTCCCGTCAGGATTCGGCGATCGCGGCCAGATATGCGCCTTATCCAAATGCACGTGCATATCCGCAAAACACGGCCATACTTGACCGCCGCGCAATTCAATATCCCCAGGCTGACTGGCTCCCACAGGAACGATTTGCGCGATCGCCCCCTCAACAATTTCGAGATCGACCTGCACTAGTCCTTCCCGGTCGGGGTCGGGAAGCCTCGCAGTAACCGTTGAATCGAGTAATGAAGCAGAATCGAGTAATGAAGCCGAAATGCGGGCTTGCCGCAGCCAGAAGCGATCGCGATCGGGAATGTCTAACCATCGTGAAGCCATAACCCCAACCTCAAATAACAACTGACGACTGACCCACCTCCAGCAACGCAGGTCACTGCACCCACCCCGCCAAAAATGTTGCAATGGTGAACGTCGCGCCTCAATCGTCATGAATTAGCGCGATCGCCTAACCACGCTACTGGATGCCAATGACCCTATCGTTCAAACAGCACATTTTTCGAGTCCTGACCGAAACGGACATCGACGATCCTCTCAGTCAGTTGGACGACATCGCCATCTCTGGTTTGGTGCTGCTTGATGTCGGCATTTTCATCCTGGAAACCTCGCAATCTGCGATCGCTCGCTTTGGGTGGCTGCTGCACGGGTTGGAAGTGGCGATCGTCCTCACGTTTTCGCTGGAGTACCTGCTGCGGTTGTGGTCTTGCACCATCGACCCACGCTACCGCCATCGCGTTTGGGGACGCGCGCGCTACGCCCTCACGCCAATGGCGATCGTCGATCTGCTCGCGATTCTGCCGTACTTCGTCCTGCTGCTGGCCTCGAACCTGGGTGCCATTCTGCCCGCTGGCATCTTTCGCTTGTTTCGACTGTTTCGCTTCGCCCGCTTTCTCAAAATTGGTCGCTATTCCGAATCTTTAAAAACCCTGATTCGCGGGGTCAACTCCAAATCTGAAGAGCTTCTGCTCGCCTTCGGCTTCGTGATAGCCCTGCTCGTATTTGCCTCTAGCTTGATGTACTTTGCCGAACGCGGCGCTCAACCGGAAGCATTCCCCAGCATTCCCGCTGCCATGTGGTGGGGCGTGGTCACGCTCACGACGGTCGGCTACGGCGATGTCTATCCCATTACTCCCCTCGGGAAACTGTTCGGTGCGGTGCTGGCCTTTCTCGGCATCGGCATGTTCGCCCTCCCCGCCGGTATCGTCGCCTCTAGCTTTACAGAAGAGTTCGAGCGTCGCAAAGCTCGCAAACTGCCCCAAGATGAAGCACCCGCACCAAAAACTCCGTCGCTGACTGAAATTCGAGAGATGGCGATCGCCTCCGACCCCAGCTCCGATCGCGATTGGCAAACCCAAGTCGATCGCAACGCCCAGCTCTTGCAATATTGCTGGGATGCCGCGCGGGAAAAGCTAGGCGATCGCGTCGAATCTGAAGAGTCCGTGCGATCGCTGGCGATGCTGCTCTACGTCGAAGCTGTAAAAACTCAGAACTAAGCCAAAAATAGCTTGTACGCTGGATTTTCGTTCTCGTCCCAGTAGCGATACCCCAAGGTATCCAAAAATGCTTGCCATTCCTCCATCTCGCGGGGAGGTACTTGCATTCCCACCACGATACGACCGTAATCCGAGCCGTTGTTGCGGTAGTGGAACAGGCTGATATTCCAGTTGGGACTCATGGCCGTCACGAACTTCATCAGCGCCCCCGGTCGCTCGGGAAACTCGAAGCGGTAAATCAATTCATCCCGCGCCAATGCCGATCGCCCTCCCACCATGTGGCGCAAGTGCATCTTGGTCAGCTCGTCGTCGGTTAAATCGAGGGTTTTGAAGCCGTTCGACTCAAAACTATGCAACATCTGAGTCGCGTCATCGCGATCGCGAATCTGCAATCCCACGAAGATGTGAGCGACGCGATCGTCTGCAATCCGGTAGTTAAACTCGGTCAGATTGCGCTTGCCGATACACTGACA
>JBCBTL010000624.1:0-2340 GCA_039818705.1 Cyanobacteria bacterium J06639_1 | reverse complement strand
TCTAACCAGTCCCACTCCGGCAACGGGGCAGCGTAGTGCCAATCGCCGTGGATTTTGGCCAAAGCCTTGTGCAGGGCAGTGCCCAACGCCAACGAGCCGAAGAATCCAGGCGCGGGCACCTTGCGCTCGTAGCGAAAATAGTACGCCTGCGGGCAGCGATGGTAAGTCTGCAGCTTAGTGGCCGATAAGTGATAAGCCATGGCGAGCGAGTCCGAAGCTGCCCAATTCTAGCGCTGGCCTTCGGACTCGCTACATTCCCCAGCGCGGCTGCTAAAATGCAGGCCAAACGCATTCCCCCATCGCCTATCGAAACCGTCTACGGCAATCTCAAAGGTCTCAAGTCTTACCAGCTCAAGCAGTTGCAGCGACTCTACCAGCGTCGCCTCCCTCAGAACGCACTGCTCGATGCCGATTTCGCCCAGCGCGTCGGGGCGATCGCCCACGACATGCGACCGCTCCCGGTGAATGTTTACGTCAATCGGCGCGGCCAAGTCATTCGCGTTGCCATCGGCAATGTCCTCGATACGCAAATCCCGCTGCTGGAGCTACCGCGCCAAGGCGCGGAGCGGCTTTCTGGCTTGCGCTGCATCACCACTCAATCGCAACCGGACGAACCGGGGCAGACAACGCTGCTGGCCATGGCGTTGCAGCGTCTCGATGCGCTGGTGGTGCTGCACGTCACGGGGGCAGGTTTCACCAGTCGCCGTGGAGCGGCCACCGGATACGTACAGACCGCTCACCTCGTTCACTTGGTGGCCGATCGCGATCGGCGCTGGTGGATTTCAGCCGAAAAACCCCTCAAACAGATTGTCGATCGCGATTTTGCGGCGCTCGTCGAAACCCTCGAAGCGGAATTTCGGCGCGCATTTACGGCACGCGAAGTGGATCTCGATCGCGATCGCGTCGTCATCGTGGGGTTGCAAACCCGCGATCGCGCGCCGGACGAATTGGAAGAACGGCTCGCGGAAATCGAACTGCTGGTGGATAGTGCGGGCGGTCAAGTGCTGCAAACGATGTGGCAGAAGCGCCCTTCACCCCATGCCAAGACCGTCATCGGTTCCGGTAAGGTGCGCGAGTTGGCGCTGATGGTGCAGGATGTCGGAGCCAACATGGTGGTTTGCGATCGCGAACTGACCCCCAGCCAGGTGCGAACGCTAGAAGACCGGGTGGGGGCACGAGTGGTCGATCGCACCGAGGTGATTTTGGATATTTTCGCGCAGCGGGCGCGATCGCGAGCCGGAAAACTTCAGGTCGAACTGGCGCAACTGGAGTATCTACTCCCGCGCCTCACCGGACGCGGACGCACCATGTCGCGACTGGGGGGCGGTATCGGCACGCGCGGCCCCGGTGAAACCAAGCTGGAGATGGAGCGCCGTGCCATTCAGCGCCGGATTTCGCTGTTGCAACAGCAGGTGAATCAACTTCAGGCGCACCGCCAGCGCTTGCGCCAGCGGCGGCAGCAGCGCGACGTCCCCGCAGTGGCGATCGTCGGGTACACGAATGCGGGTAAATCGACTTTACTCAACGCGCTCACGGCTGCCGATGCTTACGCTGCCGATCAACTGTTTGCAACGCTCGATCCCACCACGCGTCGCCTGCAACTGGAGGCCGACACGCCCCTGCTGCTCACTGACACCGTCGGATTTTTGACCGATCTGCCCCCTCAACTGGTGGATGCCTTCCGCGCCACGCTCGAAGAAGTCACGGAGGCGGATGCCTTACTGCACGTCGTCGATATTTCTCACCCCAATTGGGAGCATCAAATCGCGGCAGTCGATCGCCTGTTGGACGACATGACGTTCGCGACCGGGCCGCGCCAGTTGGTGTTCAACAAAATCGATCGCGTCGGCGATGCCACACTAGCTAAGATCCGAGCCCACTACCCGAAAGCACTGTTCGTCTCGGCTCGCGATCGCCTCCATTTTGATGCGTTGTTAGCCGCTCTACACCGCTTTGCCCGCACCTACCGCCGCCAGCCGATTCCCGCTCGCGCTTAAAGCAGGTGAGACGTGCTCGAAGCGCGCGCGCGCGCGGCTGTTTGCGTTAAATCGCCAATAAGCTTAGCAGACTGAACGGGGCGACCGATGAAATACCCCTGTACGCGATCGCAGCCGTGCTTCTGCAAGAATTCGAGCTGAGCCTCAGTCTCGACCCCTTCCGCAATCACTTCGCAGTTCATCTCGCGGGCGATCGCCAACACCGTCCGCACGACAGCGGCATCGTGACCGTTCTCACTCAGCCCCTGAACGAAGGACATATCGATCTTGAGAGCGTCAATGGGGAACTTGAGCAGGTAACGCAGCGAAGAGTAGCCCGTGCCGAAATCGTCGAGCACCAGCA
>JBCBTL010000623.1:0-2340 GCA_039818705.1 Cyanobacteria bacterium J06639_1 | reverse complement strand
CGCAAGGATTGCAGCCCGATCTGACCCTCTGGCTCGATTTACCCGTAGAGATAGGACTCCAGCGCGCTCGCAAGCGTCAAGCTGCCACCCTCGATCGCCTCGAACGCGCCACCCTCGATTTTCACCAGCGCTTGCATGAGGGGTTTGCCGCACTCGCAAATCAGCATCCCCAACGCATTCATCGGCTTGACGCAACGCAATCTCCAGATATCCTCGCAGCAGAAGCGTGGGAACACTTGACGGCTTGGCTCGCCAAACGGGAGATCTCCCCCACGTCACGAACTGAATGATGGCTGACACTCTCACCGCCACCGAGACATCAGGCGAAATTCTCGGGCAAAGTACGGCGCTGCGTTTTTTGCAAGCGGCGATCGCCCGCGATCGCGTCACCACTGCCTACACCTTCATCGGGCCGGATGGCGTCGGCAAATCCCTGACCGCCCGTTGGTTCGCCCGCGCTCTCCTGTGTCCGACTCGCGCCGCGAATGGAGATCTGGCTCCCTGCGATCGCTGCACGGCCTGCACTCGCGTCAACCAGCTCAATCATCCCGATTTGCTGTGGGTGCAACCGACGTACAAACATCAGAATCGATTGCTAACCCCCGCTGAAGCGGAAGCAGCGGGTCTCAAGCGCAAAACTCCGCCGCAAGTCCGCCTGGAACAAATTCGCTCGCTTGCCGCGTTCGCCGCGCGTCCGCCCCTTGAAGCATCTCAGTCGGTCATCGCGATCGCCGGAGCCGAAACCCTGGCGGAATCTCCAGCCAACGCCCTGCTCAAGACCCTCGAAGAGCCGGGAGCCGCGCGCATCATCCTCATGGCAACCTCCCGCAGCGACCTTCTACCCACCCTCATTTCCCGCTGTCAGCTCGTTCCATTTCGACGTTTGAGCGCCGCACAGATGCAAACCGTGCTCGCGCGTCACCCCGAACTGCCTGAAGTCCCATCGACTCTCTTGGACATTGCCGCAGGGAGCCCGGGCAAGGCGCTAGAGGCGATCTCTCAATGGCAGTCACTCCCCACAGATTTGCTAGAGCAACTGGAGGCGTGGCCGCGATCGCCTCGTCACGCCCTGACACTGGGACGGGCGATCGCTCAGCAACTCGACCTGCCCGCCCAGCTCTGGCTCGTGGCTTACTTGCAACACCACTTCTGGCATCAGCAGGGGTCGCAAGCGTGCCTGACGCGGCTCGAAATCATTCGCTGCCATTTGCTCGCCTCGGCTCAGCCCCAGCTCACCTGGGAGACGTATTTGGCTCCGCTCAATACCTCCGTTCCTCAAACGCAAAAAGGTATCCCACACTACGCAAAATAAACATTAAGATGAACGCAATTTCATGCAAAAAATGCTGTCTTCGATCCTCTATTTGCAAATCTAAAATAAATATAAAATTGCATCTTTTGCATTTCTCCAGTGAATTCGCGATCGCCGCCGATCAGCAGTAACCTCTATCCGTAACAATACTGACATTGGTTTCGTGCCGGAGGGTTTTCGAGTCTTGCTAGGGTCAGTCGAAGCGATTGGAACAGTGGGTCGCTGAGATGCTGGCCTCTCAAGCGTCTCAGCGGTCGGCTTTGGGGCGAGGGGGGACGCGAAATCGTGAAGAAGCGCAACGGGAATGCCTGGAGGCGCTGATTCGTGGAGTGCTGATAGGGAGCAATGTTGCGAATCATTTATATCATTCCTTAATATTTAAGGTCGAAAGCGATCCCCGAGGCTGTGGTTAATAATAGATAGGCTTAGATGAGCGAGCATTGAGGCGCGATCCCGAATTTTTTCTTTTCGAGGATGCGGCCGCGGGGTGATGAATGCGTAGCGAGTGATACTCTGCGATCCCGGCGCAGATGTTACGTTCAAATAGGCTTCAGTTTTAAAGCCAAACTTAGGATTCAGCCATGCAGATCATCGACTCCTTACCCAACGATTTAGGTGGAAAGCGGGTGACGTGTTCTTACGTCAATTCCACCGAGTCCATTCAGATTGCGCGCATTACCAATGTTGAAAGTTGGTATTTCGAACGCGTTGTATTTCCGGGACAGCGGCTCATGTTTGAAGCGATCGCGGATGCCACGCTAGAAATCCATACCGGGATGATGGCTAGCGCGATCCTGGACGATACGTATTTGTGCAAGGATTTGGCGCTCGAT
Organism: Cyanobacteria bacterium J06639_1; assembly: GCA_039818705.1. Taxonomy (GTDB): domain Bacteria; phylum Cyanobacteriota; class Cyanobacteriia; order Thermostichales; family PCC-7336; genus JBCBTL01. The sequence continues at coordinate 195 of JBCBTL010000623.1, read as the reverse complement.
AGTGAAAACGTCACGACCTTGGTAGCAGCAGCTCCGATTCGTCGCGCTTCTTAGCGTGCCTTGTTGAAATGCTGAATAATCCCATTGGGTGACGCCGCTCAGCTTTCGCTGGGCGGCGTTTTACGTTCCCATTTCACGAATAACGGGATCGCAGAGAGTAGGGTCAGCATGAGGGTAGCGATCGCCAGCGGCATC
>JBCBTL010000622.1:0-2343 GCA_039818705.1 Cyanobacteria bacterium J06639_1 | reverse complement strand
CTCTGCTGCCCGCGCGAGAACGACATCAACTGCTAGAAACCTGGAACGACGCAACGCTAGACTACCCCCGTGAGGCTTGCATTCACGAGCTGTTCGAGCGTCAGGTTGCGAGAACCCCGGACGCGATCGCCGTTGTTTGTGAAACCCAACACCTCACCTATGCCGAACTGAACCAACGCGCCAACCAGCTCGCTAGCTACTTCCAGTCCCTAGACATGCCTCCCGCCGCGCGGATTGCAGTGGGGGTAGACCGCTCGTTCGACCTCATCATCGGCCTGCTCGCCATCCTGAAGGTGGGTGGCACTTACGTGCCAGTAGATTTGAGCTATCCTGCCGACCGCCTGGCCGCCATGCTTGAAGATGCGGATGTCTCTGTATTGCTAACAACGACCCCCAACAGCACAAAACTTGCATTCTACGCGGGTCGGGTGCTCTGCCTGGACGCTCTGAGCGATCGCTTGGCGACTCTTCCCGGCGATCGCGCTCCACAGGTTGAGGTTCGCGCGAGCGATTTGGCGTACATCAGCTTTACCTCTGGCTCGACCGGAAAACCCAAAGGAGTTTGCGTTCCCCATCGGGGAGTCGTGCGGCTGGTCATTAATCCAAACTACGTGTCCATTTGCGATCGCGATGTATTCCTCCAGCTCGCTCCGATTTCATTCGATGCGGCCACGTTTGAAATTTGGGGCGCACTTCTGAACGGTGCGAAGTTAGTACTCTATCCAGACCCCATCCCAACCCCCGAATCATTAGCCGACGTTTTGCACGCAGAAGAGGTCTCGATTCTTTGGTTGACGGCGGGACTTTTCCATCTGATGGTCGATCGCTTCGTTGCAGGACTCGCCCCGGTCAAACAGCTACTTTCGGGGGGGGACGTACTCTCACCTCGCCACGTCAAAAAAGCACTACTGGCTTTACCGGACTGTACGCTGATCGACGGATACGGCCCAACTGAAAACACGACGTTTACCTGCTGCTACACGATCCCTCGCGATTTTGACAGCACTCGCAGTATTCCTATCGGTCGCCCTATTAATGGGACTCATATTTACATTCTTGATGCAGCACTCTATCCCGTTCCAATTGGAGTGTCCGGCCAGCTTTATATTGGTGGAGATGGCTTAGCCAGCGGCTATTTCAACCAACCCGAACGAACGGCTCAACGCTGGATTGCAGATCCCTTCACGCCTGGCGAGAAACTGTATGCCACTGGAGATATCGTCCGCTATTTAGCTGATGGCAACGTCGAGTTTCTCGGGCGTAGTGACGGTCAAGTTAAAATCCGAGGATTTCGGATCGAACTGGGTGAAATTGAAGGTAGATTAGCTCAAATTCCCGAGCTGGAATCTAGTTTGACGGTCGTACGAGAAGATAGTCCTGAGGACAAACGTATTGTCGTATATGCAGTGCCGGTGGCCGAGGCAGGTGTGGCGATCGCAGATTTGCGCAACGCGCTCAAAGAGTGTCTCCCCAGCTACATGATGCCCAGTGCCTACGTGTTGCTAGAGCGCTTTCCCCTGACTGCTAATGGCAAAATCGATCGAAAAGCCTTGCCCGCCCCACACTATCAGACAACATCTACGCAAATCTCACCCCGCACCGATTTAGAGAAACAGCTCGTCCGCATTTGGGAAACCGAGTTGGGCACTCATCCGATCGGCATAGACGATAACTTCTTCGACCTCGGCGGTCATTCTCTACTGGCGGTCAAAATTCTGGCTGAGATCGAAACTCGACTGCACCTCAAACTGTCGATCAACCAACTTTTTCAACTCCCTACAATTTCAGCCATCTCAGACCATTTCAGCCAGGGAAAAGAAACGTCCCGAAAAACCTGCCTAGTTTTAATGAAGCCGGGGAATGAGGCAACTCCCTTATTTTTCATCCACGCGATCGGATCGAGTATTTTGTTCTATCAGCCTTTGGTCGAGCATTTACAAACGCCGCGAGCCATCTACGGAATTCAATCGGCTTTTCTTCGCGACCCGCATACATCAATTCAATCGATTGAGGATTTATCCCGACATTACATCCAGGAAATTCAGCAGGTTCAATCGCGGGGATCCTATGCCATTGGCGGATCGTCATTCGGCGGACTCGTCGCCTACGAAATGGCTCGACAACTAACGCAGGCTGGGGCGACTGTTGATGCTCTAATTCTGTTCGATCGCCCCGCCCCTGGGGGCTATTATCAGTCCAGTTTGGGGCAGCGCTATCAGCGGCACTGGACTCATTTGATCGAGGAAGGGCCGAGCTATCTGGCCAGCACGATTAAGCGTCGGGGAAAATCAACCCTTGCAAAAGTACGCGCGAACATACGGCAGAATCACCGCAATCTCGATG
>JBCBTL010000621.1:0-2346 GCA_039818705.1 Cyanobacteria bacterium J06639_1 | reverse complement strand
ATCAAAACTCAGTTTGAAACTCCAAGGCGGCATTTTCTCGACCGAAGAAGCCAAAGAGTTCGGCGATCGCCCTCACGCCCGAGAAGCAACTCGACTCCGAATTTGGGACGACAAAGCGAAAATTGCGGGTTTAGAAACGCCGGATTTGGGATACTTTTTGGCGATCGCCGACCGCGCGTCCATCTCTTAAGATCGAACAGAGCATTCGGACAACGAGCCAAGCATCATGTCACCTCGACATCAAGACCTCATCCAGAAAATCCAGGCTTTACCCAGCGAGGCATTACCTGAGCTAGAGCAGCTCGTTGCGCGCCTACATGATGAAGCGGAATCGCGATCGGACAGGAATGCAAACGGCGCGTCTTCAAACACTCATCTGAAGCGCGAAGAGGCGAATGAGTTGAACTTTGGCGAACGGGATGAAGATGACCGCACTCAGCGTGAGAGACGAAGTGAGCGCTTACTAGAAGAACTGAGACAGCACCCAGAAAAGCTCAATTCAGCACAAGTGGCTCTGCTTTCTATTACAGGTCTCGGAGCATCTGAGGAAACAGATGTGTCAGTCAGAGACGAAGAAATTTTGGAGTCTGAGATAGACCCCATTCATGGTTGGAGCGTAAAGAAGTAGAGCGAATAGATGACGGTCATTCTCGACACGAGTTTTCTCTACGCTTTAGCTGACCGGAAAGATCGAACACATTCTCAAGCTCTCGACACAGTTGCCGCCTTGAGCGACCGACCGTTGATTTTGCCTGATGTAGTTCTGCCCGAGGCGTTCTACTTGGTGGCCTCTCGAATAGGTCATGCTGCTGCGGTCAAATTCATCGCCAGGGTGTCACAAAGCACGATGCAGCTCGAACCGTTGAAACCCACCGATTTGGATCGCGTCTGCGAGATCGAACGACAGTACGCAGATTGCAAGCTCGACTTCGTAGATGCCGCGATTATGGCGATCGCCGAACGCAAAAATATTACGACTGTCCTGACGCTAGACCGCCGCGACTTCAGCATCGTGCGCCCGCGCCACTGCGAGTCTTTCGAGATTTTGCCGACTTAGAACGAAAAGCTCTCAGAGGCGAGTTTCCAAATACTGGCCGACCATCTGTTCTTCGCCAGCTTTGGAGATGATGGTCTGGCGGGTGCGGTAGCTGCTGCCGATGAGTTTGATTTCTTCCTCGAACACCGAGCCGCCGTATTCGGTGCGCAGGTGCATGGTTTGCGGATTGGGGAACGAGCAGAGAGCCGTGACGGGCTTGCTGGTGGCGAAACCGCGATCGCGATACAGCACGTCACCTTTAATGCCAAAGATAGTCGATCCAGTCGCTTGCTTGCGGTTGGAATTGACGTAGTTGCTCTCCCAGGTCACCTCAAGGCCGCAGACTAGAGGTTCGTCATCTGCAAGCTGATGCAGCTCGGCCAAGCGACTTAAAGACTCACAGCCCGGTTCGAGCATCCGAATCGTTAGCAATGACTCCACCTCTTGCACGTCGCCCTGCTTGAGCGAAAAATAGCGCCGCTGCGATCGCCAGTCTCCCTCACTTCTGCGGAAGAATGCCGCAATCTCCTGCTCTGTGGCGGTCAAAACAGGAGTTAGAAGGGAACGGGTCATGCCATCACCTCGCGCGATCGCGCTGAAAACCGGACAAAACGCAACAGAATTAACGTTTCTTAACACTACACTGTCGGCTTCTGGCTGGCAATGGGTCGAAAGGGGAGCTTACATCATCAGGCTTTCGAGGGCGGCTCCGACGACGCGATGGTCGTCATCTTCTTTGAAGCGGAGTAGGGCAGCGCGAGCGGCATCTTCGCCCGAAAAAGCTTTGAGGGCGCGGGCGACGCTGACGCGCACGAACCAAACTTCATCTTCAGTGAGGGCGAGGATGGCTTGGAGAGCTTCGGCGCGGCGCGGCGATTCGGAGAGGAACGCGAAACAAGAAATCGCGGTGGTGCGAACCGTGTCGTCTTCGCCGTCGAGGGCGATGTGAGAAATCTCGAATAGCGCGTCGTAGGCTTTCATATCCGTCACGGCGGCCTGGATACTGCGACGCAACAGCCAATGGTCGTCTTCGCGGAAGGAACGAACTAAGTGAGGCAACGACGACTCACCGTAGAGCGCTAGCGAATTGGCGGCTTCGGCGCGGACGTTGGGGTCGGGGTCGGCTTGGAGCAGTCGCAGCAGCGCGTCGTAGGCTTGAGGCGATCGCTTGCGTCCCAATCCCATCGCTACGAACGAGCGCACCATAAATTCAGAGTCGTCGAGGCGATCGAGCAGCAGCGGTACGGCGACATCCGGCTCGTAGCCGCGCAGGGCGGTAATCGCGCGGAGGCGATCCTGGGAGTTCTCGC
>JBCBTL010000620.1:0-2352 GCA_039818705.1 Cyanobacteria bacterium J06639_1 | reverse complement strand
GAGCAAAACCTCGCGATCGCACAGCTCCACCCATTCCAACCGTCCCGGCCACCGCGCTGAAGCCAGTCCGTCCTGAACGGCGCGATCGGGCAGAGTCCACCCTCGCTCGCGCAGGATGTCGATGACTTGGAGGGCGATCGCCATATTTTCGAGCTGGACTTCCCCTGCGAACGGACGAGGATAAGTGTGGCCTCGCCATCGAACGCGATCGGCGGCGACGGCCTCAGCCGGTTCTACAACCGTCAATGGAGCATCGAGTTTGCTAGCGCGGGCGGCGAGGACTTCCAACACAGCCGGTCTTTGCGGAGCGCTGACGACAGGCACGCCGGGGCGGATGATGCCCGCTTTTTCGGCGGCGATCTCTGCCAGGCTGTTCCCCAAACGCTGCCAGTGATCCCAGCCGATGGAGGTGATAACGCTGACGCAAGGCTCGATCCCCGCATTGGTCGAATCGAGTCTCCCGCCCAGTCCCACTTCCATCACGGCAATTTCGACGGCCTGTTGGCGGAAATACAGCCACGCTGCCGCCGTGACAATTTCAAACTGCGTGGGCGGATCGAGGTCGGTCGGATATGCCGCTAGAGCGTGCTTGACCTGCCAGAGCATCGCTCCCCAGTCGTCGCGTGAAATCGATTGCCCCTGCATCCAAATCCGTTCGCACCACTCGATCAGATGAGGCGACGTGTAGCGCCCGACTCGATAGCCAGCCGCCGCGATCGCGTGGCTGACCAACGCACACACCGATCCCTTGCCGTTAGTGCCCGCCACGTGGACAGCCGGAATCTGCTTTTGCGGCTGTCCTAACACCTGTAGCAGCGCTTCGATGCGATCGAGGCCGAGCTGAATGCCGAAATGCGTCAGCGAATCGAGATAGGCATCTGCATTGAAATCTGGGGGAAAGAGCAATCGTCATCCTCAATCGCAGCGACTATCAGTATCCCTGAGGTCGCATGTCTTGGAGTAGGTCGCATGTCTTGGAGTGGGGGCATTCGGTGGTGGGTCAGTCGCTATCCTATGCTGGGATGGTATTCGCGTAACCACAGCTACCGACATGGCCAAAGCATCCTCGCGCCAACTGCTGGACTTCGAGAAACCCGTGGCGGCTTTAGAGCAGCGCATCGAAGAAATTCGATCGCTGGCCGAAGACAACGATCTCGATGCCAGCGAACAAATTCGTCAGCTCGAACAGCGGGCGGGGGAACTGCGGCGAGAAATCTTTTTGCGCCTGTCGCCCCTCCAACGCATTCAGGTGGCACGCCATCCAGCTCGTCCGAGCACGCTCGACTACATCCAAACCATTTGCGATGACTGGTTCGAGCTGCACGGCGATCGCCACGGCTGCGACGATCGCGCGTTGGTGGGCGGACTGGCTCGGTTGGGCGATCATCCCGTAATGATTATGGGCACCCTGAAAGGCCGCGACACGAAGGCTAACATCGCCTGCAACTTTGGGATGCCCCAGCCAGCAGGCTACCGCAAAGCCTTGCGATTGATGCAGCACGCCAACCGATTCAAGCTGCCGATTATCACCCTAATCGATACTCCCGGCGCGTATCCAGGCGTAAATGCTGAGGATACGGGGCAGGGGGAAGCGATCGCGATGAATCTGCGAGAAATGGCTCGGTTTGAAGTCCCCATCATTGCTGTCATTATTGGCGAAGGCTGGTCGGGGGGGGCGCTGGCGATTGGGATGGGAAATAGGCTGCTCATGTTCGAGCACGCGGTGGCTTCGATTATTTCGCCCGAAGGCTGCGCGGCGATTTTGTGGAGCGATGCCAAGCAAGCTAACCGCGCGGCAGAAGCGCTCAAAATTACCGCTAAAGAACTGAAGAAATTTGGCATCATCGACGAGATTTTGCCCGAACCCATCGGCGGCGCTCATCGTGCGCCATTGAAGGCCGCAGAGACCCTCAAGAGTGCGTTGATCGAACATTTGGAAGAGTTGCGATCGCTCGACAGCTCTCAACTGGTCGAACATCGCTACCAAAAGTTCCGCCAAATGGGCGTTGTCAAAGACGAATCCACCACCCTGTCAGTTCCGTCTTAGCGTGTGTGTGGTGAAAAGTGGATGACCGTCGCCCTGAGCCGCAGTTGCTCAAAGACCTATTTAGCAAGGTGTTTGGGGACAAGGGATATATCTCACAGACTCTGGGCGAGCAGGTGACGCGCATCAAATTGAGATGAGTGACGAGCTACTTTTGCGCAAGCGTGCCACCATCGAGTCGATTAACGACTAGCTCAAGAACGTTTTCCAGATTGGGCATTTCCACCATGAAATTCACCGGACTGCGATGGCGGAAATGCCCAATCTGGAAAACGTTCTTGAGCTAGTCGTTAATCGACTCGATGGTG
>JBCBTL010000619.1:0-2357 GCA_039818705.1 Cyanobacteria bacterium J06639_1 | reverse complement strand
CTGGCGAAGATGATGGGAATGTCCGCGCGATCGCTATCTTGCTTGATCGACTCGCAGAGTTCGTAGCCGCTCATCTCTGGCATCGAAATGTCGAGCAAAATCAGATCGGGTTTTAACACTTGGATGGCTTTCAGGGCCATTTGCGGTTTTAGGGCGCAGCGAACTTTGTAGCCTTCCCCCTTCAGAACTTCCAGCAAGAGGCTGAGATTTTCAGGCTTGTCATCAACGACCAAAATGTTCTCTTCGGACACGGGGAACCTCCCAAGGGCAAAGTCGGCAAGCAATCGCGCTTCAGTTACGATCGCTCGGCGGGGGCGGGACTAGCAGCGGCGATCGCCTCTGCAATCAAATCGAAGCGGAATTCGTCGATCCACTGCTGTAACGTGCGGGCGAGGGCGGGGCGATCGCTTGCGATGCGGGCGACAACTTCGCTGGCAACTTCAGAATCGAGCAGTTCAGCAGCGTCGAAAAGTTCGGAGCGCCAGGATTCGGGTAGCTCGCGGAGGACAGATTTCACCTCATCGTCGGCGATTGCCTCGGCGCTGTCGTTATTCGTCTCTATTCCATCATCCCCCTCATAGAGGTACTGGATGTTGAGGTAGTCCGCTAATTTCTCGAACACTTCATTCTCGCGGAAGGGTTTGCGGACGTAGTCGTTGCAGCCCGCGTTGAGGGCTTTGGTGCGCTGTTCTTCAAAGGCAAATGCCGTCAGTGCCAAAATCACCGTGACTTGTGCGTTCGTATCGACATCGCCGTCGTCTTCTTCCAGTTCGCGGATGTAGCTGGTGGCCTCGTAGCCGTCCATCACGGGCATCCGCATGTCCATCCAAATGAGATGTGGCTCCCAGTGCTTCCACATCTCCACTGCGTCCATGCCCGTTTCGCCCACGCGCACGTCGAAGCCCACCATTTCTAAAAGCTTCGAGAGTAAGTTGCGGTTCTCGGCGTTGTCGTCCACCACCAAAATGCGATACTGCGGCTGCCCCGGCGCGATGCCTACGACGCGGCGCTGAATTTCGCGGCGGGTATCGGCTGACTCGACTTCGACAACGGGAATGGTGAAGGCAAACGTGGTACCGCGATCGACCTCGCTTTTGACCGCCAGATCGCCGCCCATAAGCTGCACGTATTTGCGGCTGATGGGTAGACCTAAACCCGTGCCGTTGGTAGAGCTGCGCCCGACATCGGTTTGGATGAACGCCTCGAAAATTGTCTCCATATCTTCGGCAGCGATCCCCGGCCCCGTGTCTTCCACCATGAAGGAAATGGCATGACGGCGACCCGAGCTGGCCGCGTCGGTCTCATCGCTCGGGTCGTTCGAGGACGCACTGGCCGCGCTGATATCGAGTTCTTTGGCCTCGACGTAGAGGATGACGCTGCCTTCGTTCGTGAATTTAACGGCGTTGCCGAGGAGATTGATTAAAACCTGGCGCAGCTTGTTTTCGTCTGCTTCGACAAACTTCGGGATGTCCGAGAGATAGTCCACTGTGAGATGCAGCCCTTTGGACTTTGCCCGCACGTCGATCATTTCGACGATGGATTCCAAATATGGCGCGAGTTCGAATTTGGAGGTGCTGGCGAAGATACGTCCTGCTTCGATTTTTGCCATCTCCAACACGTCGTTAATCAGCGAAAGCAAATGCTCGCCGCTGCGATTGATGGTCGCGACGGTGGATTGATGAGTTTCGCTGAGGGTGGTATCGCGCGCCATGATTTGACTGAACCCCAGGATCGCATTCAGGGGCGTGCGCAGCTCGTGGCTCATGTTGGCGAGAAATTCGCTTTTGGCGCGGTTCGAGGCCAGGGCTTTGTCTCTCGCTTCGGCCAAGCCTGTCAGTGTGGCTTGTAGGCGGTCGGCCATCGAGTTGAACGAGCGGCTGAGCTGACCGATTTCATCATTGGAAGTCACGTACAGACACCGTTCCATGCTGCCTTCGGCTAGGGCTTCCGACATGTCGGCGATGTGCTTGAGCGGTTTGCTAACCCAGCGGTTGAACAGCACGATCGTCAATCCGGCCAAGGCCAGCGTACCGATCGCGATCGCCCCCACGGTCATCGCAGCCGTCGCGATCGCTTCCGCCCGCACGTTGTCCTGCGTGTAGCCGAGCCAGACTTCCCCCAGCGGCTGTCCGAGCGATTCGATGGGAACGGTAATGCGCCGAACGCTGTCGGCGCGATCGAGCATATTTGCGATCGCGATCGGGTCGGTCATGGCGGGAGCGGCGGCGAGCTGTCGTTGAATAACGCGATCGTCTCGGTTCAGGTAGCGAGTCAGGTTCATGTCCTAGTTCAGGTCCATGTCCTAGTTCAGGTTCAGGTCCTAGTTCAGGTCCATGTCCTAGTTCAGGTTCATGTCC
>JBCBTL010000618.1:0-2357 GCA_039818705.1 Cyanobacteria bacterium J06639_1 | reverse complement strand
CAACGTTTTTGAAGGCGGTTTTTTAGGACTTGATAATATTGGTGTATTCGATCGCAGTTCGCCTTTGCCCACGGGAGGCCATATCGAGCAGTCGGATGGAACGAGCTGGATGGCAATGTATTGTCTGAATATGTTGACCATATCGCTGGAACTGGCGATAGATAACCCAGTTTATGAGGACATGGCGACGAAGTTTTTCGAGCATTTTCTTTACATCGCCGATGCAATGAATCACGTCGGGGATACGAAAACGCAGCTTTGGGACGATGAAGATGGATTCTTTTACGACGTGCTGCATTTTCCCGATGGCGATCGCCAGCGCTTGAAAGTGCGATCGATGGTCGGCTTGATTCCATTGTTTGCGGTCACGACGTTAGAGCCTAATCTTCTCGAAAAAGTGCCTGGGTTCAAGGAACGGATGGAATGGTTTATCAATAACCGACCTGTTCTAAAAAAGAATGTGGCCTGTATGGACGCGCAGGGGGTGGGCGCGCGCCGCATGTTGGCGCTCTGTTATGCCACGCTCGGGCGGGTAGAACCGACGGATAAGCTGCGTCGAATTTTGCAAAAACTGTTGGATGAAACTGAATTTCTCAGTCCGTATGGCATTCGGGCGTTATCGCGGCATCATGCTGACTCTCCGTATCACTTTCATGCGGATGGGGAAGACTATTACGTCCATTACGAACCCGCAGAATCGAGTAGCGGTCTGTTCGGCGGCAACTCGAACTGGCGCGGGCCGATTTGGTTTCCCGTGAATTATTTACTCATCGAATCATTGCAGCAGTTTCATCATTATCTCGGCGACGACTTTAAGGTGGAATGTCCGACGGGGTCTGGACGCTGGATGAATTTGTGGGACGTGGCTGCCGACCTCTCACAGCGGTTGATCTATATTTTCGCGATCGACTCGTCCGGTCGTCGGCCCGTCTATGGCGACATCGACACGTTTCAAACCGATCCTCACTGGCAACCTTACGTGCTGTTCCACGAATATTTCCACGGCGATAACGGAGCGGGGCTGGGGGCAAGTCATCAAACGGGCTGGACGGGATTGGTCGCGAAGCTGATCCAGCAGCACAGTCAGTATTCCTAAGTTGGCTTGTGCGCATGTCGAACTAGGGGCGATCGCCTGCTCAACCGTCGATCGCCACCACGGGAATCGGGCTGCTTTCAATTGCGGCCTGAGATATGGAGCCGAGTAAGAGGCGATCGCTCCCGGTTCGAGTGCGTTTGCCGATCGCAATTTCGCTCGCGCCGATTTCACTCGCCGTGCGGACGATCGCTTCTGGAATCGAGCCTTCTACGAGCATCACCCGATGGCGGATGTCGCTGAGTTGACGGCGGACGAGCGATCGCAATCTATCTAAACCCTCAGAATTCGGTTCGACGACGACATGCAGAACGACGACTTCGCCATCGCAGCGGCGGGCGAGTTCGGCGGCTTTGGCGAGAACGGCGATCGCGAGATCGGAAGTATCTACTGCTGCGAGAATTTTGACTGACTTCGAGACCGTGACTTTGGTGGGATCGACCTCGCCTTTTTCTAGCAATGTGGGAGCAAAGGTGACGATGCCCCACGCGCCCAGTGGAGCGGTGACCAGGATGGAGAGGGCGGTGATCGCTAAAATGACCTCCCCTCCCGCAATACCTTCAGCCAAAGGAATCGCTCCGATCGCTGCCTGAACCGTGGCTTTTGCTGAATTCCCCGGCAGGAGAAATAGCCGCTCTCGCCACGTCCAGTTGCTCCCCGTCGTGGCGAGATACCAGCCGAGCGATCGCCCCAGCAATAATCCTCCAGCTAGAAGCAGTAATCCCGGTAGCAACGCCCGCGTCAACACGTCGAGCTGAATGCTCGCTCCCAATAGGACGAACAGAACGATTTCGGCAATGACCCAGAGCGCGTTGAAGCCCACGCGCAAGCGGCGAGCGATGGGCGCGTCCAGTTCGATGAGGAAATAGCCCAGCGCCATCACCGCCGACATCCTGCAACAAACCGATCCTGAAACCGGCAAGCCCTTCGTCGATGTCGTGTTAGACACCGCCGGACAAAAAGGCACGGGCAAGTGGACGGCAATGAACTCGATCGAGATGGGCATTCCCGCCTCAACGATCGCCGAAGCCGTATTCGCCCGATTGGTCAGCGCCATCAAATCCGAGCGCGTTGCCGCCAGTAGCAAGCTTCGCGGCCCCGCCTCTACCACCTACACGGGTGACAAGCAGAGCTTTATCGATGCCATTCGCGACGCCCTATACTGCTCCAAAATCTGTTCTTACGCCCAAGGCTTCGCCCTCATGCGCGAGGCAGAAAAAGAGTACGACTGGACGCTAAACTTCGGCGAAATCGCTAAAATCTG
>JBCBTL010000617.1:0-2362 GCA_039818705.1 Cyanobacteria bacterium J06639_1 | reverse complement strand
CTGCTCGATGCGATGAGCGTTTATCAGGTGTCGATTCCGATCGCCATCTGTCTGTTTTTCATGATGTATCCCATCATGGTCAAAATTGACTTCGGACAGGCGAGCAAGGCAGTCCAGAATCCGAAGCCTGTCATTCTTACGCTGGTGGTGAACTGGCTGGTCAAGCCCTTCACGATGGTGGTGTTGGCTCAGTTTTTCCTCGGCGAGCTGTTTCAGCCTTTGCTCGCGGGTACGGAAATCGTGCGCGGGGTTGAAATCAGTCTGGCGAATTCTTACATCGCTGGAGCTATTTTGCTGGGGATCGCTCCCTGCACGGCCATGGTGTTGATGTGGGGCTACCTCTCTTTCAGCAATCAGGGACACACCCTGGTGATGGTGGCCGTGAATTCTTTGGCGATGCTGCTGCTCTACGCGCCGCTGGGACGCTGGCTGTTGGCCGCAAGCGATCTGACCGTGCCCTGGGAAACCATCGTGCTTTCGGTGCTCGTTTACGTGGGGTTGCCGCTGCTGGCTGGCACTGTGTCGCGATCGTGGATTTTGCGACGCAAGGGTGAGGCTTGGTTTGAAGGGGTGTTCTTGAAGACTCTCAGCCCCGTTTCGGTGAGCGCGCTGCTGATTACGCTGGTGCTGCTGTTTGCCCTCAAAGGCGATTCGATCGCGCGCAATCCCTTTCACATCGCGCTGATTGCCGTGCCGCTGTTTTTGCAGACCAATATCATTTTCGCGATCGCCTACGTTGCCGCCCAAAAATTGGGACTGGTTTACGAAGATGCTGCGCCCGCTGCGTTGATTGGCGCTAGCAATCATTTCGAGGTGGCGATCGCCACAGCGGTAACTCTGTTCGGCCTCAATTCGGGCGCGGCGCTAGCGACTGTGGTCGGCGTGCTGATCGAAGTGCCCGTGATGTTGATGCTAGTAGAAGTTTGCAAGCGCACGGCCTTCTGGTTCCCGCGCGAGCCAGATAAAGCCTGTTTGCCCGACCCCCGCTGTCTGAAATACGATGCCCAATCCGAGGGTGCGTCCTGACTCGTCAGCGCTCTATGCTGAAATGGACGAATGCAGCCTCAGCGATGTCAGAATTTGCGGTTGAAGCCCCTAGTTTGCTCCTGTTTGTGGAAGCAGCGCGTTTATTGCAGCAGTCCGCGCAGGACATGGCCGTTTCTGGGCTAGCAGATACTGATTTGCCCAAGCTGATCCCGCCCGCGATCGCTCGCGCAGAAGTTCAGCTAGAGGCTCTAGACTTACCGCGATCGCCTCAACTGCGCGCGACGTTGCAGCCAGCTCTAGCGCTAGCCTCACCTGAAGAATTACTGGCCTTCGTGTTGCAGCTCGTGGGGCGCAGCGGCGAACCGGATTTAGAAGTGTTTCTCCGCGACGCGCAAACGACGACTGAAGCGATCCCGATTCCCGAGGCGTTGCTCTACGTCGAGCTGTTGAGGCAGCTTCACAGTCGTCTTGATAAGGCCGAACTTGCTGAGGTGATTCAAGGGGGCAGCGGGGCGATCGCGAATGAAATTGCCGAGATCGGCCAGGAGTGCGCCACGGTTGCGGAAGCGAAAGGGGTTGACCTGTCCGAACTTAAGGTGCTGACGCGATCGCTCCTCGTCGAACGCACGACGGACGAAATGCTCGACCTGCTCGCCTCGCTCTCCGAATTTGTCGGGGAAGAGTCAGAGATGTTGGAGGCTGAGATAGCCTCTGCTGCGGCTGAAGAAGTGAAAGTGAACGGGCCGCTGCTGTTCATGACCATTAGCGATCGCCTCCTTGCCTCTGACTTCGACATTGGAGCCGAGCGCAGACTCGATCTCCGAACGAATCGCGAAAAAGCAGAGGCCAAGCTTGCCGCGATGACGCGCAGCGATCGCGTAGGGAATGTGGACGAGCAAAAGCAGCTGATCGAGAACGTGATCGGCGATCGCGCCCCAGAAGATTTGCTGTTGATGTTGGATGATTGGTTCGGCGCGAAAGAATTTTGAGAGGTCGAATCGCAATGGACGCAAAAGCCCGCGATCGCTACTGGATGAAGCTTTGCCTTCAGTTCGCCCGCGAAGCGCGGGGCTACACGTCCCCCAATCCGATGGTGGGGTCAGTCGTCGTCAAAAACAGCCGCCTTATCGGTCGCGGCTTTCATCCCAAACCGGGGGAGCCTCACGCTGAAGTGTTCGCCCTGCGCGATGCTGGCGACGCTGCCCGAGGCGCGACGCTCTACGTCAATCTGGAACCCTGCAATCACACTGGACGCACGCCCCCTTGCACGGAAGCCATTTTGAAAGCAGGAGTTGCCCGCGTCGTTGCCGGAATCGTCGATCCCGTTCCAGCCACTAGCGGATTGGGATCGACGATTCCGGCAACGACGCGGGCA
>JBCBTL010000616.1:0-2365 GCA_039818705.1 Cyanobacteria bacterium J06639_1 | reverse complement strand
ACGGGGGCTGATGGATCGAGGTGGTGGACGATCGCCGCGATCGCGCCAGTACAGCGGATGTATGACGCATGATTGAAGTCGAACACTTACAGAAAACCTATGGCGACTTTAACGCCATTCGCGACATCACCTTCCGGGTCGAACCGGGCGAGATTTTAGGGTTTTTGGGGCCGAATGGGGCTGGCAAAACCACGACAATGCGAATCGTCACTGGATACCTACCCGCTACCTCCGGCACCGCCAGAGTGGGCGGGTTTGACGTTACCGAGCAGTCGATGGCTGTGCGTCAGCGCATCGGCTATTTACCCGAATCGCCGCCGCTGTATTCAGATATGACCGTCGAGGCCTTTTTGCATTTCGTGGCCGAACTCAAACGCGTCAGTGCTGGCGATCGCCCGAAGTTTGTCGATCGCGCCATCGAGCGCTGCAACCTCACCGAGAAGCGCCACGATTTGATTCGCAAGCTGTCAAAAGGGTTCAAGCAACGGGTTGGTATTGCTCAGGCTCTCGTTCACGATCCGCCAGCGATCGTCCTCGACGAGCCGACTGTCGGCCTCGACCCCAAACAAATTATTGACGTGCGCAACTTGATCAAAAGCTTGGCAGGCGACCATACGATTATCCTGTCAACGCATATCCTGCCCGAAGTCAGCATGACCTGCGATCGTGTCGCGATCGTCAATCGCGGTCAGGTGGCGGCAACGGGAACCCCTGCCGAACTGACCGCTCAGTTGGCCGGGTCGCAGCAGGTTGATATGGAGGTTCGAGGCGATCGCGACGGTATTTGCGCTGCGGTGCGATCGATGCCCGATGTCGAACTGCAGGAGCTGAAAGCTCTCCCCGAAGAGTCAGGCACGTCGCGCTGGACAGTCCGCGTCAGTAAAGCCGGTCAGAGCGATGCGTGGATCGCAGATTTAGCCGCAACGCTCGTACGCGCCGAGATTGACATTTACGAATTGCAGCGATCGCGTGCCTCTCTCGAAGACATCTTCTTGCAACTCACGACGGAAGACGCAACCGCTCGGGCTGCCTGAGCGAAACTGTCTAAATGTTGTCATCCTGTAGTGTCTCTATCCTGTAGTGTCTTCGTCCTTCAGCGTTTTTATCCTGCAGTTCGTTATGTCCTGTCGTTGGGGTTATTGGAGCCATCATGCTAAGCGGAACCCTTGCCATCCTTCGTAAAGAGCTGCGCGGCTACTTCGCCTCGCCCATTGCTTACATCGTCGCTGCGGTGTTTTGGCTACTCGCAGGCTTCTTCTTCTCTCTCATCCTGCGGGGCGTTATCGACACGTCCCAGCAGGCTGATGCGTTCGCTCAGCTCGGTCAAACTCAATCTTTCGATGCGGGAACGCTGCTGATGCAGCAGTTTCTCAGCTTTCTCGGAACGCTGGCACTTTTCGTGTTGCCCATGCTGACCATGAGCCTGTATGCAGAGGAACGTCGGCGCGGCACGATGGAGTTGCTCGCCACCTCGCCCGTCACTAATGTGGGCGTTGCCCTGGGGAAATGGCTGGCTGCACTAGTATTTTTTATTACGCTGATCGTGCCGCTGCTAACCTATCAAGTCTTGGCCTACAGCACGACCGACCCCGGCATGAACTACGCTCACGTAGCGATCGCCCACGTCGGCTTGATTCTGCTGGCGGCAAGCGTCACGGCGATCGGCATGTTTATTTCGTCACTAACCGATAACACGTTGATTGCTGCGGTCAGTACCTTCGGCGCGGTTTTGCTGCTCTGGGTTGTCGATGCCGTCGCGGGAGATGGCACCGGAGCGATCGCCTCGTCTCTGCGACACATTTCGCTGTTGCAGCACTACAACAGTTGGATCGAAGGAACGATTAGCACCAGCAGCATCGTCCTCTTTGCCAGCATGAGTGGGCTGGGGGTCTTCTTGACGACCCAATCTGTGGAAGCCTTACGCTGGCAAGCGCGGTAGGCAGCTCTTATCAGATAGCAAAAAACGGCGGGGCTTTTGCGGCCTCGCCGTTTCGATGTTGCCGTTACTGAGGTAGCAAATTCTACCGGTTGCCCTGAACCAAATTCATGGCGGACGAGTAGCTGTAGTCTTCAGCGCCTTTTTTCAACAAGCTGGGGCCATTGGGCAAACACAGTTGATTTTGATCCAACACTTTCACAAACCCCTTGGAACGCAAGGTGCCCAGCGATCGCGTGACGGTGACGCGAGTAGCCCCAATCGCATCGCCAATTTGAGAGTGAGTTAGCGTCCACGGCAGCACCACGCCCCGCGAACGATCCAGCGCGCCCATGATCAGGTCCTTCGCTTCCTGGTTGTCGAACACGCGGTCGACGAAGGCATCCGAGGCGCCATGGAGGCCGAGGTCCTTAGGGTTGTACGGTCCGT
>JBCBTL010000615.1:0-2367 GCA_039818705.1 Cyanobacteria bacterium J06639_1 | reverse complement strand
AAAAAGCTCGACAAGCCAAGGCTTAACCAGTCCCTAAAAAATGAGCCAGCGCTTGGCTTCAGAGGTGTCTGCCGGGTTATTGGCTTGCTCGGCAGGGAGGTTTTGCGTGTGAGGAGTCTCGGGCGGGTCGAATGCCGCAACCCACGTGGCAAAACCCAGACCGCTGATGATGACGAGAACCTGGAGTGCTTTTGACATGTTGATTCGGATAAACGACGCAATTGAGCTTCGACCCTAGCCCAAGATGCTAAATGTCCGTTGCGATCGCGATCGCATCGCCCCCTTTGTTTTTCCGATATGTAGCATCCCTCACGTGCTGCAGATGTTTTAGCGACCCCAAACCCAATCCTCTCTCTGGCCTCACCAAACTCTCAAGCGCGATCGACGGCGATCTTTAGGGGACGCTCAGCCTCTTCTCAGACCGTTCCGGCACACTGGAGATGGTCCTTACCTCCGCGATCGCTCGTGACTGCTACTTCCGCTGTATCTGCTACCAATGCCCTCGCCACTTTCGAGATTGGGGCTGACGGTATTTGTCAGCCGATGGGAAAAGCTCCGTCTAGCCTGCGGCGCTTTCGCTTGCGGCGACCCTACCGGCTATATCGATTTCTCAGCGATTTGGACGATTTAGTTGACACCGTCAAAAGCGATCGCGAGCGCCTCCGCATTGCCGCCGTGTTGGTGCGTCACTTACTTTCCGAGACGAGCTGGATTGCAGAAGCTTGTCTTCCTCCCGACCCCGATTTGGGCTGGTCGGTGAATTACCTTTACGACGAACCGGGCTATCCGTTCACTATTCAGTCCGTATCTTGGATGCCGGGGGAAAGCTCGCCCGTTCACAACCACGCCACCTGGAGCATCGTGGCGATCGTGGGTGACGAGACTAGCGGCCAGGAAGAAAATACGTTTTGGACGCGCGAAGATAAGGGCGATCGCGAGGGCTATGCCGAAGTCGTGCAGACGGGGCAGCGCATTCTCAAACCGGGGGATATCCTCACCCTGATGCCCGCGGCGATTCACAGCGTCAAGGCCGTGTCTCCCGACGACAATCCGCAGCCAACTCGCACGTTCAACGTTTACGGCCTCACCGATCTCGAACGTCGTCTCGAATTCGACCCCGCCACTCAGACCTGCAAGACTTTTTAGAGAGTGAAATGAGAGCTTCAGATGCGATTGAGAGCACTGAGTGCAGCGGTGTCGCGATCGCGGGGAATCTGCTGCCGCCATGCCCGAATGCCGCCCGCCAAGCTAATCGACTGAATGCCCTCAGCTTCTAAAATCTTTTGGGCGCGCGCCGACCGGAATCCGCGCTCGCAATACAAAATGACCGTCACGGGATTGCCGTCTGGAGACTGCTGGGCGATCGCCGCTTGAATCTCTTTGACCCCCGACCCCGCTTCAATGTCGCTGATGGGAACTAAAGGACTGTCACCAATGCGATCGCGGGCGTATTCCGCTGGAGTTCTTACGTCAATCAACACCACCGACTCGGGCTGGCGCTCTTGCAAAACGGCAACGGTGATTTCCTTTACGTCTTTCGGTAACGACACTGCGCTGGTGCAGGACGTTAGCGTCAGACTCGCCAGACACAGCGCGATCGCGGCAGCTTGCAAGAACGAACGACGAATCACGGAATATGTCCTCAGGGGCTTGTCAAAATGTTACCGAACTGGCGCGGGTTTACCTAGAGAAAAGGCGATCGCTTTGTTCTCAAGCAGATGAGAAAACGCGATCGCCCCAGACTCAGAGGAATGCAAATGACACTGGTCTACCTAGCTCACCACCGTGAGGGGGTAGTTGAGGGTGGGGTTGAGGGGGCAATTGTAGACGTACTGACCCGGCTTCAACGTCACCGTGTAGTCTTTGGTAGTGCCTTCGGTCAAACCGCCGCCAGACACGGAGGGTAAAGTGACGCGACCCAAGCCCGTCCCGCGCAGGTAGAAGCCCACTTCGTAAGGCACGTCTTCGTTGGTAACGCGGAAGGTGTACTCGCCCGCCTTGAGGGTCAAAGGCTGAGCCGTGCGGGTGCTCGCCGTTTGGGCGTTGATTTGCTCGCAGTCAGCCGCCGAAGTCGTCGAGAAATCGAGGTCAACGCCTTCACTTTCGAGGAACTGGCAAGGGGACTGTGTAATTTCGATGACGTTCTTACCGTCAATTTGCTCGACATTCAGAGCGAACTCGGCATTGGACTTCGCTTCAGAGCGGATCGCTTTGTCACCACCGCCAGCGCAAGGGTTAGCAGCGCAGGGATTTTTGGCAGCGCAGGGATTAGCGGCACAGGGGTTCGTGGCAGCGCAAGGGTTAGCAGCGCAGGGATTTTTGGCAGCGCAGGGATTAGCAGCGCAAGGGTTAGCAGCGCAAGGGTTA
>JBCBTL010000614.1:0-2369 GCA_039818705.1 Cyanobacteria bacterium J06639_1 | reverse complement strand
CTGGATTCATTGGTATGCATTTTGCCCGGCATTTGCTGGCAAGTGGCGATGCCAATTGCGTCGTTCTGGCTGATATCAAACCCCTCGACCCTACACCGTGGCCAGATGAAGTGCGCGAGGCGATTGATGCTGGAAAACTCAAGTACATCTCGCTCGACGTACGCGAGCCGATCGCCCATCCCGACCTTCCCGATCGTGCTGATTTGATCGTTAATTTTGCTGCTGTACATCGCGAACCCGGTCACGTTCCGTTTGAATATTACGAAACTAATTTGCTCGGTGCAGAGCACGTCTGTGCCTGGGCGGAACAAATAGACTGCACTTCGATGATGTTTACCAGCAGTATTGCCCCCTACGGCCCCACGGAAGAGCCTAAAGACGAAAACTCTATTCCCGTTCCCATTTCTGCCTATGGGGGATCGAAATTAGCCGCTGAGAAGATTCATGCCGGATGGCAACAGGGCGATCGAGATCGACGGCAACTGCTGATCGTGCGTCCTGGAGTTGTATACGGCCCTGGCGAAGGAGGCAACGTCTCGCGACTGGTACGAGCCGTATTGAAGCGGTACTTCATTTACATGGGCAACCGCAACACCCGTAAAGCTGGAGGATACGTCAAAGAGTTGTGTAATGCCCTCGTGCACGTCTGGAACTGGCAAAAAGAGCAACAACGCGGCGTTGTTGTCTTCAACTTCACTGCCGATCCGGCATTAACGGTAGAAGAATATGTCAATGCTGTCTGTGAAACCGCTAAGATTCGTCGATTCGTGCCATCGATTCCTTATCCTCTCTTGCTGGGAGCCTCTTTCCCGGTCGATGCTGTCGCAAGTCTGTTTGGCATTCGTCAGCCGATTAGTCCGGTGCGAATGAGAAAGCTGGTGAAATCGAACAATATCCAGCCTGGTTTTCTGCGCGAGATTGGCTACAAGTACCGTTACACGACGGCTCAAGCCCTGGCTGACTGGCAGCAGGAGCGTCCTGCCGATTGGTCGTAGAGATACTCGATTTTGGCAGAGCATCCTGGATTTTCACGGATCAGAAACGGCGTGCTCGTGAGGACACGTGATTGTGGCAACACCCGAACTACTCGCGCTCGACTTTGACGGCGTGCTCTGCAACGGGCTGCGAGAGTATTTTCAAACGGCATGGCGCGCCTACACTCAGGTATGGTCGCCAGCGGCGATCGCCGTCCCCCCAGGATTAGCCGATCGCTTCTATCGCCTCCGTCCCGTCATCGAAACGGGCTGGGAAATGCCCGTGCTCGTGCGATCGCTCCTCTTCGGCACCGAAGACGCGGCGATTTTAGAAGACTGGTCGGGCATCTGCCGCTCGCTGGTGACTAGCGACCAGCTCGACCCCGCCCTGCTGGCCAAAGCTGTGGACGGCACCCGCGATCGCTGGATCGAGCGAGACCTTAGTGGGTGGTTGGCTCTGCACGATTTTTTTCCAGGCGCGATCGAGGTTTTGCAGCAGCTCGATCGCGATCGCCTGCCGTGGGTTATAGTCACCACCAAAGAGGGTCGTTTCGTGCGTCAACTGCTACGCGATCGCGGCATTGAGGTGGCTAGCGATCGTTTATTCGGCAAGGAAGTCGGGTGCCCGAAATACGAGACTCTGGAGAGGCTGATTGCCGAACGCGGGATCGCGAGCGATCGCCTTTGGTTCGTGGAAGACCGTCTTCCTGCTCTCCTCGCAGCATCCACGCGACCCAAGCTGCGGGGAATCAAACTATTTCTGGCGGAGTGGGGCTACACGACTGACCCACAGCGGCAGCAAGCACGGCAGAGCGCTCTCGTAGAGCTTTTATCGTTAACAACCTTCAGCAGAGGGATCGAGCAGTGGCCTCAGACCGAATAATTGCATTGACAGCATCAAGTTGACAGCGGGAGCGGAGGCTAGGGCGCGATATCCAAACACTCGGGGTCGGGGCGCACCTGAACGTTGAGTTGGCGCAATAGCCGCAACGAGTCCTCCGCACCGTCGATCTCGCCGTTTTCGGTGAGCCAAAACGTCGCAATGTCGAGATCGCTAAGGAAGTCCATGTACTCTCCGAGCGGAGGGCGATCGACCACAGCCGCTTTTAGAACTTTGAATCCTTGCTCTACCCAAGGTGCTAGAACAAATCGCTCGTAATACAGTAGCTGGCCGACCAACTCGCGGATGTTTTCGCCCATGTCTTGGCTGTAGAGCAACTTCACTTCAGCCAGCAATGCGATGCCGTCTTGAATGGCCAGCAAATCAAAATATTCGCGATCTTCTCGAACTTCTAAACCCGCCAGCCTCAGCCAGCGGCGAAATTGACGCAACAGTTCGTCGTGGGCAGGAGTGCGTTCGAGCTGGCGGCGGCGACGGCGCTCGGCGGTCAGCGG
>JBCBTL010000613.1:0-2378 GCA_039818705.1 Cyanobacteria bacterium J06639_1 | reverse complement strand
CGGATCGACCTTTGCGTGGCTGGCCGATGAATGGTTCCTCATAGCGGGACGAGACCTTCCTGCGGCAGAAGACTATGAGGACTACCCTCAACTAGCCAACGGCGTTGGCTCCATTCGACAATTCTTGACGGAATTCGATCGTGCCGCCGAGCGCCTCCCCGATCGCCTACCAGCACCGATGTGGATAACTTGGGTTGTCGGCAATTCAGTCGAGCAAGCGTTTCAACCGATTGTCGATCGCTTTAATCGCATCGAAAACGTCAAGTTCGAGATGATCGCGATTGCCAGCTCTTTCTGGGGACAGGCAATGACCGTGACAGGCTTACTCACGGGGAAGGATATTTTGCGAGCGTTAAGCGATCGCGAGTGTGGCGATCTCCTATTGTTGCCCTCCGTCACCCTCAAAGACGGCGAAAAGTTTCTCGATGACGTGACGGTTGAGGACTTGCGCTCGACGTTGGGCATTCCTATCGAACTGGTGGGAGGTGGAGCGGAGGCAATCGTGCAGGCGATCGCTCGGGCACCTCGCGCGAAGCTGAGAGGTGCGTGATGGAGGCGATCGCATTTGAAGACTTTCTCAAGGTAGACCTTAGAGTCGGGAAAATCATTTCGGTAGAGCCCCTTCCCCAAGCGCGAAAACCCGCTTACGTTCTCCACATTGATTTCGGTACAGACATTGGCATGAAAAAATCGAGCGCCCAAATTACCGAGCTTTACCGCCCCGATGATTTGTTTGGAAAACTCGTCGTCGCTGTCGTCAATTTTCCAGCCAAACAAGTCGGTTCCATCATGTCGGAATGCTTGGTGACGGGATTCCACGATGAGGATGGGCGTGTTGCGCTATGCATACCGGAATTTCCCGTACCACTCGGCGACAAACTTGCTTGAATCATCTCAACAGTTCTGTTGTTGCAAACAATGCGATCGGCAGCCTCAATACGGATCTCGCTCTGAATCCTGGCAGCAAGCTTCCGAATTTTTGCAATCCTTCAAAACGCCCGAAAGCTTCTGAAAACTGAGGTTTCTGGGGGATCGCAAAGTCAAAGTTGTGTCAGCAATCCAGTTGTGTCGGCAATCAGATACCGATCGCTCAGCTACTCGGCCAGCTATCCCACTGCTGCTGTTGCTGGGTTTGGCGCTGAAACTGTTCGTCTGTAGGTTTTTGGCTGACCACGCGACCCAGCTTGTGTTCGATTTCCTCGGTTAGCTTCAGGCAATCCTTGCCCTTCACGCCCTTAACCACTTCCTCCACGCGACCGTCGGGGTGGATGACGTACTCCAGTGTCTCTAGCGCCATAGCTGCAAGATGTCTCGAAACCTATGGCTAGATTAACTCATGCAAAGCCACGGCTAGCCTTCCCCGCAGCGATCGCCACCTGGGTAACGGTATAGTTTGGCAGAACAGCCAGTGAGTCACATCCATGGGCGATCGCGAGCTACTCAACCGATACAGCGGGGCGTGCCGACCTATTTTGGTGACGGGTACCAACCGCTCTGGTACGACTTGGCTGGGCAAAATGCTCGATTTGGCTGCCGAAGTCCTGTACGTTCACGAGCCGTTCAATCCGCAAGCGATCCCATTTACTTATCATTTAGTGCGCCCGCCGTTTAAAGGACATTTTCACTACGTGACCGATAGCGATCGCGAGGCAACAACCCGCTATCTCAAGCATCGACTGGGCTTGTTTTACCCCTGGTGGCAGGACGTGAAGGTGCGCCCCGATATCAAGCGCGGGATCGGGGCTACTCTGCGTTGGCAAGCCTACTGGAAGATTCACCGATCGCCGTGCCGTCCCCTCATCAAAGATCCGCTGGCGCTCATGTCCGTGGAGTGGCTGCTGGAATTGCTCGACCCCAACGTGATTATTTCCGTCCGCCATCCAGCCGCCTATGTCAGCAGCATTAAGCGATTGAATTGGGATGTCGGCCCTAAACTTTTTTTGCCGCAGCCGGAATTATGTGAAACCTATTTGCAACCCTTCATGGATGACCTACACGCTTTGGCCGCCTCGCCCGAACGAGATATCGTCGGGGAAGCGATCGTGGCTTGGCGCATCTTTCACCACGTCATTCACCTCTATCAAAAAGCTCATCCCGAGTTCATCGTCGTGCGTACGGAAGACCTCAGTCGCGATCCGGCGGGCGGCTATCGCAATCTGTTCGATCGCCTCGCGCTTCCCTTTACAAACGACATCCGCGATCGCATCCTCGCCTACTCCAGTGCCAATAACCCCAAAGAAGCTGGCCGAGGACGCGCCGACCAGATCGCCCGCGACAGCCGCGCCACCATTTCAGTATGGAAACAGCGCCTCAGCCCAACCGAAATCGATCGCATTCAGCGCGAGACTGAAGATATTGCGCCGTTGTTCTACGGCGAT
>JBCBTL010000612.1:0-2379 GCA_039818705.1 Cyanobacteria bacterium J06639_1 | reverse complement strand
GTGGGGCCGATCGGCTCGGGTAAATCTACGCTGGCGAACGCGCTTCTACACTTAGTCGAGATCGCTCCGGGAGAGTTATTTCTGGACGGTATTGATGTCACCAAAATCATGCTGCATTCGCTGCGTCAGGCGATCGCCTACGTTCCGCAGGAAAGCTTTCTGTTCGGAGCCACCATCCGCGACAACATTCGCTATGGCAAGCCGGACGCGACCGAACTCGATGTGGAAAACGCCGCCAAAGCCGCCCGCATTCACAAGGAAATCCTCAATTTCCCGCAGTATTACGACACCATCGTCGGCGAGCGCGGTATTACGCTTTCTGGCGGTCAGCGGCAGCGCGTCGCTCTCGCTCGCGCGTTACTGATTGACGCTCCCGTGTTGATTTTGGACGACTCGCTATCGAGCGTGGACAACCAAACCGGGCAAGACATCCTCGCCAACATCTCGCAAAGCAGCGTCACGAAAACCGTCCTGTTCGTCTCCCACCGGCTCACCGCCGCCGCCAACGCCGATCGCATTCTCGTCCTTGATGGGGGCAAAATCGTACAGTCCGGCTGTCACCGCGACCTATTAGGCGAACCCGACGGCCTCTATTACTCGCTGTGGATGAAGCAGCAGCTCGAAGATAATTTAGTGAGCGCGAGCTAGACCTCAAACTCCAAGAATCATCCCGGCCAGCAGAATAAACCCTTGAACGACGTTGAGCCGGAAAAACGTTTGGCCGTAAGTTTTGGCTGGAACGCTGAGGTCGTGCAGCTTCCACGACTGCCACGCCCACAGCGCGCTCGCGATCGCCAGCGACACGTAAAACGCCACCCCCAGCTCGAACGTCAGTCCGACGCATAAAAGCAAAATGGCCGTGCCTAAGAAAAATAACGCGATCGCCGTCGGAGTTCGTTGCCCGAAAAAGCGAGCGCTGGAATTAATGCCGATGCGCTCGTCGTCATCGCGATCGGAGAGGGCGTAAATGGTGTCGAAGCCCAGCGTCCACAGCACGGTAGCCCCCCACAGAAACGCCGTGCTTAGCTCCCAAATCGGATACTGTGATTCGCTGCTGCCCGCCACCGCCGTCCAGCTAATGAGCACGGCAAACCCCCAGGCGATCGACAGCACCAACTGCGGCACGGGAAACACCCGCTTCGCTGCTGGATACAGTCCGATAATCGGCACGGCCAGCACGCACAGCACGAACGTCAGCCGATTCAGAAATAGTGCCAGCACCCCCGCACAGGCCAAACTGACTAATCCAACCGCGATCGCCACCTTCACTGACAGCTCTCGCGAGGCCAGCGGACGCTTGCGGGTGCGCTCGACCAACGGATCGATATCGCGATCCCAGAGGTCATTCACCACGCACCCCGCCGCACTCGTCGCCAGCGTGCCCAACACCATCGCGATCGCCAGCGCCAGCGGCGGCGTGCCCCGTCCGGCCAAGAACGCGCCCCACAGCGCGGGAATTAACAAAATTAACCGTCCCGCTGGCTTATCCCAGCGCAGCAGCCGAATCACTGCCGATATCGTCCCGCTCATAGGTTTCGTAACGCGCTCTCGAACTGGCAAGCTGCGTGCAGCTCCTCTTCAAGTATGAAGGAATGTTGCACCCGCCCGCCGCGAATCGCGATCGCCCGACAAAATCCCGAGATACGATGTTTCCAGATATGACGATTGCAAAGCCGGGTTGGAGGGCGATTTCGTGGCGACCCAAACGCGCACGGCTCCTCAGGGAGCCACCACGCTCGAACGTAAGCACTATCCCAACTACCGCGTCATCGTCCTCAACGACGACTTCAATACGTTTCAGCACGTCATTCGCTGTCTGGTGCGCTACATCCCCCAGATGCCTCAAGAGCGCGCCCAGGAACTCGCTAATCAGATTCACAACGAGGGCTTGGCGATCGTCTGGGTCGGCCCGCAAGAGCAAGCCGAGTTTTATCACCTTCAGCTCAAACAAGAAGGCTTGACGATGGCTCCCATCGAACCGGATTAATCGAAGATTCTAGATTCTCTCTAGCTACGCTGTCGCTGCCGACTCGATAGGCTCATCAACCGCTTCGACGCTCGAATCCGCTGGCGTTGCATCCGACAAATTGGGATTGAAGCCCCACGCCTCTAAACTATCGAGCAGTGCCTCGCGCACTTCCGCCACGGATTCGCGCTCTAGCACCATGCGCAAATAGTCCACCCCCAACCGCACCTGCTGAGGATTCGTGGGTGCAACGGGGAAATGAAGCTGCCAGTTGCGCGCCGCTGCCAACCGCCGCAGCGCCGTCGGAGATCCCATATCCCGCAGCAAACTATCGAAAATGCGTTGCGATCGCTCTCTCTGCCGCCGCCCCACTTCCCAGGCCAGCACCGCCAGCACCGCCAGCGTCGCGATCG
>JBCBTL010000611.1:0-2381 GCA_039818705.1 Cyanobacteria bacterium J06639_1 | reverse complement strand
GAAGACACTCTGCAACAGCTCCAAGACCTTTACGAACTGACCGACGAGCAACTTGAAGGTGTCGCGATAGAGTAATGCCGGATATTTCGGCGGTGCTTCGACGCAACACAGTCCGCGCAATGGAATCCGATCGGAGCGATCGCCTGACAAGCCGAAAGAAATGCGTTTCAGCCGTCTTTCAAACTAACGAGACTGCGTATCGGACGCGTCGTGGAAGACATTCTGTCGAGAGAGGTAGGCTTTTCACTCTACGCTGAGAAGGATAGATGGATTGACGGCTGCGTTCGGACTGTAGACGTATAAAATTGCCCTTTTTTCACCGATTTCGTCGGGTTCGCCCTCCTCTGAAGTTTATTCCCGAGCAGTTCGAGCCCGTGCTGCTGCGAGGCGTTCATGCAGTGCTGCCGCTGCTGCTGCGCTATCGATCGCGGCGATGGCTCACGGCTGGCATCACTCGGATCGAGGTTGACCGCATCGAAACACTGGTGGAGCTGTATCGCCAGTTTCAGGCCAGAGAGATTCGACTGTTTCTGGCGTTTCGCCATCCCGAAGTGGACGATCCGATGTCCTTTCTTTACGTGCTCTCCCGGTCGATCCCGCGCGCGGCTCGTCAACAAGGGATCGCGCTGCGATCGCCCTTACACGCCCACTATCTCTACGATCGCGGAATGCCCTTGTGGGGTGGGGCTTGGTTGGGATGGCTGCTGTCTCGGTTGGGAGGAGTGCCGATTCATCGCGGTCGGCGTTTGGATTTGAAGGCGATTCGGGCAGCGCGGGACTTGGCGGCGAATGGGAGATTGCCGATGGCGATCGCGCCTGAAGGGGCGAACAACGGCCACAGCGAGCGGATCGGCCCACTGGAATTAGGAATGTCACAGTTGGGGTTTTGGTGCGCGGAAGATTTGCACAAGGCCGGACGCAAAGAGCGCGTCATCGTCGTACCGATGGGGGTGCGCTACCGATTCGTACAGCCCCCGTGGAAACCGCTCGATCGCCTGCTGAGTCGGTTGGAAACTGAGTGCGGACTGACTGTTGATGCCGTAGACCTAGCCGACGAGGAAAAGCGGGGAGAGCATTGCGCGCGACGGCTGCGGCGGCTGGGCGATCGCCTGCTATCCGACATGGAGGAGTTTTACCGTCGGTTGGAGCCGCGCCTTGCGGTCGAGTCTGGGCTGACTGCGGGGAACGAGCAGGAGTTAGGCGATCGCCTTCAAGTCGTTCTCGATACGGCGCTGCGAGTGGCAGAATCGCAGTTTGGTTTGTCGAGCGCGGGCACCCTCAGCGCGCGGTGTCGGCGGATTGAAGAAGCTGGGTGGATGGCGATCTATCGGGAAGATTTACCCGCGCTAGATGCCGTGTCGCCCGTGCAAAGACGGTTAGCAGACTGGGAAGCGGAAGCAGCGGAGGCAGCCGTGCGACATATGCGGCTAGTCGAAAGTTTTGTCGCCGTGTCGGATGACTATGCGTGCGATCGCCCCACGGTGGAACGGCTGGCTGAGGTTGCCTCGATCCTGTCCGATTGCATGGCTCGAATTCAGGGCATTGAGATCCCCAAACGACCGCAGCTAGGCAAGCGATGGGTGCAGCTAACGGTGCGGGAACCGATCGAAATCGGCGATCGCTGGCCGCTTTACTCGCGCGATCGACAGGGGGCAAAGCAAGCTGTCAAAGATCTGACTGAAGATTTGCGGGTGGCTTTGGAGGAGGCGATCGCGGATTAAAAGCTGATTTGCAAAGCAAAGCTTAAGAGGTTCGGTCAACCCCGCTCAAGAGCCTAAGCTACGGCCATCGTCACGACCTTGCAGCATCATGAGTCGGCTACCTCAAGTGGCTTGCGCACACCGACGAGCCTATCCGAGCGATCTGAGTGACGCCGAATGGAAAGTCATTGCGCCTTTGCTGCCTGCTCCCAAAGGCTTTGGGCATCCCCGCGAAGTCAACCTCCGAGAAATTCTCAACGCCATCTTCTACGTGCAACGCTCGGGCTGTCAGTGGGAGATGTTGCCCCACGACCTGCCGCCCCATGACACCGTTTACGGATACTTCAGCAAATGGCACCGCAAAGGCATCTGGCAGCAGATTCACGACCCATTGCGACACCAACTGCGTCAACGCTCAGGTCGTCAAGCCGATTCCGCAGTGGCAATCGCTGATTCCCCATCGGTCAAGACGACCGAAAAAAGGGGGAGGTCTACGGTTTTGATGGTGGCAAGAAGGTTAAGGGGCGTAAATGCCATCTCGTCGTCGCTTCCCAAGGATTGCTGATTGGCGTGCTGGTGAGTGAGGCCAATGCCTCGGAGCGCTTAGGAGCTGTCGTCGTGCTCGAAGAGGCTGCCGAGAAGCGATCGAGACTAGAGGTGGTGTGGGTTGACCAGAGATAT
>JBCBTL010000610.1:0-2385 GCA_039818705.1 Cyanobacteria bacterium J06639_1 | reverse complement strand
AAGCCCGCGTAAATGAGGGGCAGAACGTGCCAGCTGCTGAGCATGTGCGGCTCGTCCGAGCGCCGCTGCCACCAGTCCCCTACGATTTGGGTCAGCAGTCCGAGGGCAATGTTGGCGATCGTGAGGGCGATGAGGGAGCCTCCCGTGAGTCCCAAAACCTCCAGCACCAGCAGTTCTAAACTCCAGCCCAGCGCGTAGATCGTCCAGTTGGCCGGATGGTTCCAGGTACGAAAGAAGAGACCTGCCAGCATGATGGCGGTTGCCAGCACTGCGAGCAGTGAAGCTGAGTTGCCGTAGTAGTACACCGACCACGATTGCAGGGTGAGTAAAGTCAGTATTAGCAATCCGGTCGCGATGCCCCAGCCATCCGCCGCGCGACGATAGGCGATCGCGAGTTTTGAGGGGCGATCGAGCAGCCCGTGACGGACACCCCAAAAGACACAGGGCACGGTGGCAAAAATCGGCATCCACCAGTAGGGATCGTCAAACAACTCTGCGTTCAGCCACCACAGGGATATCCCCAACAGCCATCCCAATCCGAGCGTGATGGAGGCTGAAATCCAGTGCTGTAAGTAGCGCGTTTGAACCGCCATCAACATTACACCTGCGCTCAACGTAAACCAGCGGCTATCGGGCAACAGCAAGAACGGAAGTTGCGCGATGAGAATCGCGGCCACGCTGAATTTGAGCGCAATGGGACGATACGTTTGCCAACTGCGATAGGCTGCAGCGGTCATCACCACTAACGCCATCACGGGATATTGAACGGGCGCGTCGAAATTGACCCAGGTAAAGCCTTCGAGCAGGTACACCAGATAGCTGATGCAGAAGCACAACTGTACGCCGCACAGCCCGATCGCCCATCCATCGCTGGCGCGCCCGTACAGTTCGAGTTCTTCCGAGCCTCGTTTCGCCGTCCCGTGCCGAATTATCCACATGGCAAACGTGACGATCGCTATCGCTACCATCCAATTCTCATCGCTGAGCTGAGGCGCAATCCGATCGAGCGTCACCCCGAACACTCCCAGTCCCAAACTGACGGTCAGCACGGCAGCACCCAAACTTCTGAGAACGTGGGTATTGACCACCATCAGTCCGGCGGCAAGCACGAGACTGATCCATCTCACTTCGGACACGCCTAGCGTTAGGGCTTGCCAAAACAGCAGCGATACAGCGCTCAACTCGCAAGCCGACCAGCGCCGCTCGCGATCGCGCGAAATCAAACTCGTAAACGTCAGCGGCGCGACGAACCAAATCGCACTCCAGGCGGGGGAAGCGATCGCGAACTCCCCCGCTAACCCGTTGTCCGCAGAGGCAAGCGCGTTGACGAGTAAGCAGAGGTACGTTAGTCCAGCCAGCACGCGACAAAACGTCCACGAACCCTGACGAAACAGAGCTGCAAACGAGGGCGTGAGGGGTTCTGGGTCTGGCGATCGCCCCATACTCCACCAGCCCTCCAGCACCATCGCGACTAAGCCCACCCCCGCCCAGGCCACGAGTCCCAGCGACGGCAGTACCCAGTCAACGAGCGAGAACGATGCGAGTAGGGCAAAAAAGTGGGTGAGGGTGGCAAGCGATCGCAGCGAGCTATCGGAAATCTGACGTTCCGCATCGCCACTCAAATTCCGCTGGTGCTGTCGGCAGGTAACGCCTCCCAGCGCCATCCCCGAAAATCCAAAATTCACCACTCTCAACGCGGGAGATACCAAACTGAGCAGCGATAGAAAGAAGCCGAGGAAGAATGTCCACCTGTTGACAAACTGTGCCAGCTCCCGCCTGCGACTCTGCATGAGGGCATCAGCCAGTACCAACAGCGCCCCTAAATACGGCAGCAAGACCACGCTCAGTAACGCGATCGGCTCGCTCTCGGTTCCGGCGATCTGAGCAGCCCAATTCACGATCTCTCGCGGCAGGCTACTCCACGCCAGCAAAACCATTTGCAAGCTAATCAGCAACGCCAGCCCCAAATCGTTACGCTGCCACGTACTCAGCACCTTCTGACTCGCGAGCTGCAAGGCTAGACCGCTGACCAGAAACGCCATCCAGGGCAACGAAAAGACCGATACCAACCACCCGAACAGGAGCAAGCCCGCTCCCACTCGCACCCAGCCGCGTCGCAACGCGATCGCCTTCTCCGCATCAGCGGGAGGGGCTTGCTGAATGACGAGCCAGCCGCACAATCCGATCGCCAGCCCCAACCAAGCCAAGGGCACTTGCGCGAAGAACAGCGATCGCACTAGCAAAATCGCGATCGCGTAGATGAGAACTGCTCCGTCGAGGCCGAACGGATTAGGCGATCGCGCTTCTGGCTCGGACTCAGCCGGTTGCAAGCGGCGATCGTACAGAAGCAAAACCGCCGTCCCGACGATGCCGACGTAAGTCGCG
>JBCBTL010000609.1:0-2386 GCA_039818705.1 Cyanobacteria bacterium J06639_1 | reverse complement strand
CGGTCGAAGGCTTAACCGATACGCTCGTGCAGCTGGGGTTCGAAAGCGATCGCCTCAAAACCGGTACTCCCGCCCGCGTCGATCGCCGCACGGTAGATTTCAGCGTGATGGAGCCTCAGCCGGGGGATGAAAAAGTGCGCTGGTTCAGCTTCGACCCCGAAGTGTGGGTCGAGCGCGAGCAAATGTGTTGTTATCTCACGCGCACGACGGCTGAAACCCACCGTTTAATTCAGGACAATCTGCATCTCACGCCGATTTACGGGGGCTACATCGACGTGAAGGGGCCGCGCTACTGCCCCAGTATCGAAGACAAAATCGTCCGGTTTGCCGATAAGCCCAGTCACCAAATTTTCATCGAACCCGAAGGCCGCGACATTCCCGAACTCTACATTCAGGGATTTTCCACCGGCATGCCGGAGAAGATTCAGCTTCAAATGCTGCGATCGCTCCCTGGCCTAGAGTCTTGCGCGATGCTGCGTCCGGCTTATGCGGTGGAATACGACTATTTACCCGCCACGCAGTGCTATCCCACGCTGATGACCAAGCGAGTAGAGGGCTTGTTCTGCGCCGGACAAATTAACGGCACGACGGGATATGAAGAAGCGGGCGCGCAAGGATTACTAGCGGGCATCAATGCAGCTCGGTTAGCCGACAGGCGATCGCTGCAAGTCTTATCCCGCGAGTCCAGCTACATCGGTACGTTAATCGACGATCTCTGCACCAAAGAGCTGCGCGAGCCGTATCGCATGTTGACCAGTCGGTCGGAATATCGACTGATTTTGCGATCGGACAATGCTGACAGCCGTTTGACTGCTCTCGGTCGCGAGATCGGATTGATTGACGATCGCCGGTGGGATCTTTTCCAGAAAAAGCAAGAGGCGATCGCGGCAGAAATCGAGCGCCTCAACACCCATCGAGTGAAAGCCTCCGAACCGGCTGGAGTCGCGTTAGGTGACGTGACCGGACAAGCGATCAAAGGATCGGCAACGCTGGCCGAACTGTTGCGCCGATCGGGGCTGCACTACGCTCATCTGGCTGCACAAGGGTTAGGCAACGATGACATTGGCGAATGGGAGTGCGAGGCTGCCGAGATTGCGGTGAAATACAGCGGTTACATTCAGCGCCAGCAGCAGCAAATCGAGCGCACGGCCAAACAGCAGCAGCGATCGCTTCCAGCAGACTTGGATTACGCGGGGATCGAGACGATTTCTAAAGAGGCACGCGAGAAATTAGCGCGGGTGCGACCGCTCACGATCGGGCAAGCGGCTCGTATCGGTGGCGTAAATCCGGCGGATATCAATGCGCTGTTGGTGTATTTGGAGGTGCGATCGCGCCGTCAAAACGCTCCCGTGACAGCCGCAACGTAGCCTGCGATTTCGTCAGAGTCCTCAAGTAGAGTGCAGCACGGGCGCTATCCTGCGCTTAAACTGGATTGGGTAGTTGACTCTTCTTGCGCGGAACTTTATGGCTCTCAAACGCGGTTCGATGGTGCGTGCCATCCGAGAAAAACTGGAGAACAGCGTCGAAGCGAAAGCCAGCGATGCCATGATCCCGAATTACATCTTTACCACCGATGGCGAAATCGTCGATATTCGCGAAGACTACGCTCAGGTAAAGTTCGGCAGCGTCCCCACTCCGGTCATCTGGCTGCACGTCGATCAATTGGAAGAAATCGACGGTTAGCGATCGCTCGACATCTCGTCTTACTGTTGCACCTCTCCATTCAGCCATGAAAGCATTCGTAGCCGGAGCCACGGGAGAAACCGGGCGGCGCATCGTCCAAACCCTCGTCGATCGCGACATTCCCGTGCGAGCGCTGGCACGCGATTTGGCCAAAGCAGCGGATATTCTGCCCGCCACGGGCGTCGAACTCGTGGAAGGGGATGTCTCGAATCGCAAGCAACTGGAAACGGCGATCGCCGACTGTACTGTCCTGCTCTGCGCGACGGGCGCTCGCCCCACCTTCGACCCGTTCGAGCCATATCGAGTGGACTTAGAAGGCACGAAAAATCTGATTGACGCCGCCAAAAGCGCGAATATCGAACATTTCGTGATGGTGTCTTCGCTGTGCGTGTCGAAGTTCTTCCATCCCCTCAATTTGTTTTGGCTGGTGCTGTTCTGGAAAAAGCAGGCCGAAGGGTATTTGCAACAAAGCGGCTTGCGCTACACGATCGTGCGACCGGGGGGCTTAACCAACTCCGACCCCGACGGTGGATTAGTCATATCAACCCCCGACACCTTGTTTGAAGGTCGAGTGCCCCGCTCTGAGGTCGCCCGCGTCTGCGTCGAAGCCCTGTTTCAAGAGAGCGCCCGCGATCGCATTCTCGAAATCGTCACCCGCCCCGATACCCCCGAGCGCGACATTGCCGAGCTGCTTGCCGCATCG
>JBCBTL010000608.1:0-2398 GCA_039818705.1 Cyanobacteria bacterium J06639_1 | reverse complement strand
CTCCAATCACCGCGCGATCGCCAATGCGCACCCCTTTAAGCACTTTGACGTGCGCCCCCACCCACGCCTCGTCGCCGATCGTCGTCGCTGCCGAGACGAGGGGCTGGGTTAATGGAGACGAGCCGGAGGCAAAGCCGTGGTCGTGGTCGGTGATGTAACACCCCGGCCCGATCGCGCAGTCGCGACCGATTGCGATTCTGAGGCTGGCATCGAGAAAGGTGTGGCGGTTGATGTAGGTGCCTTCGCCGATATAAATCTTGGCTTTTTCTTGCGGGTCGCCGCTGCACAGCAAAATTACTCCACGATCGAGCGAGCAGTTGCGGGCAATGGCGATCGCTTCGTACTCGCGCGGGATCTCGATCTCTCGCATCCAAACGTAGCCGTCGAGCTTAACGCCCAGAGTTTTGAAATAGACGTTACGCCAGCGAGATTGCAGTCCTTCGCTGATCCGTTTGGCGGCGAGCAAGCTACTTTTTAGCATCACGAAGTCTGCGTTTGGCGAGTATTTGCAGATGCGGCGATTTCGGAGATCGCCCCCACTTTGCCCCACAGCACCAGGGGAAGTTCCATCCAGCCGCGCGACGACGTAAGGGAGGCCGCGACGCTAAAAAGCTGCTGCGCGACCAGCTTGACGCGATCGTCTGCCGTTTGGCGATCGAGGATTTCGGTCATGACGTAATAGCGATTCACCAAATCCATTTTGGCGAGAACGGCAGCGTTATTTTTGTGATCGCCAGGCTGACTGTCGTGATAGATCCTGGCCGTGCGCGCGTTCGCCAATTTCCACTGTTTGCCCACCGTCAGCGATAGGGTCACGTCTTCCATCAACGAGTAGCCCGTGAAATGGTTGGGAAATGGCGGGTCTGGCAGAGCGGCGCGGCGGTAGAGCGCGCACGTGGTGTTAATCCATTCCACGGGGACGACTTCGGGCAGTTCGGGGCGATCTTCAGGCAGCAAATTCATCACCGGGCCGATACATTTTCCCGCGTAGCTCTCTTCGCGACCGCCGTTGAGATATTGAAATAACAAGCTGCTAAAGCGACCGGGGGGGAAATACTGGCAGTTGGTAATCGTCGCGTTGGCTCCTCCTAGTTTGGGATCGTTTTGGAAGGCTAACCACATGCGTTTCAAACAGTCTGGCTCGAAGGTAATGTCGTCATCTAAAAATAAAATTCCTTCGAGCTCGGATGCGTAACCCACGGCTTGGTTGCGCTGCGTCGCGGCTCCGCGCTCGGTTGCTTTGAAATACCGAACTTTCGTTTCCAGCCCGGCAAACGACTCAGCGCAGAGCTGTTCGGTGGCGCGATCGTCAGACGCATCCACCACGATCGCCTCGACGGGCTGAGCGGACTGCTGCGCCAAACTCTCGAACATCTCCCGCAGCGGGGCGGGGCGGTGTCGCGTCGGCACGATCGCGGAAACGGGAAGAAGCTGCACCATCGTTCGGGTGGACTCTCTGCACGTCACAGGCTGTACGTTACAAATCTTCAATGGGAATGGGGTTGCGGCGCAAGTATAAATACGACCGCAGCGCTTTACCAGAAACCGTCTGACGGTGCTGACGGTGCCTCCAGGTCAAGCTGGGGATCGCCCGCAGCCCGCGCAGAATGCCGTCGCGCCGCTTGTTGCGCAGCAGCCACAGCACCCGGCTGGCGGTTTGCCCCGCCCCCAACCACCAGTAGGGCACGGGATATCGCAAAAATGCCAGTAGCGCTTGGTTGGCAACGCTGGCGGCAGTGATTTTCGGGCTGTTGTGGTGTTCCAAGCGAGTGTTGTGAAACACGCGCAGCCACGAACTGCCGAGAATGTTCCAGCCCGTCGCGTGCAGCCGCAAATTTAAGTCCACTTCTTCCATGCCGTAGGCCACGGGCAGGCTGACGTAGCCGGTGGTGCTGTTAAAGGCATCGCGGCGGTAGGCACAGCCGCAGCCCGTGAAATCTGCCACCCAGCGCGCGGCGTAAGCATCCGGTTCGATTGCCTCGTCGATGTGATAGATGCTGGCTCCAATTACGGCAGCGTTGGGAAAGCGATCGCACAGGGTTTGCACCCGCTGAAAATAGTCGGAGTCGATCGGATAGGAATCATCGTCGAAGCAGGCCACGATCGGGTGGCTGGCAGCGGCAATCAGCTTATTGCGACCGCCCCCCGGCCCCATTTGGCGATCGCTGCGCAAAATTTTGACTTGAGGAAAGTGGTTTTCCAGAGGCGCTTGCGTAACCGCATCGTCGCCGTCGATGTGAACCAGAATTTCGGCAGGTCGGGGATCGCACGCCAGGATTTTGCCTAAGCTTTCAAGCAAGTCATCTACTCGGTTGTAGGTGGGAATGGCGACAGAGATGGCGATCGCGTCGGCGCTCATGACAGGGCAAACTCCGCAGACAGGCCGAGTTTCTCGAAT
>JBCBTL010000607.1:0-2400 GCA_039818705.1 Cyanobacteria bacterium J06639_1 | reverse complement strand
TCCAGCACAGCCAGTCCCGATATCTCGCCGGTCATACGAGACTCCGGTACGTCGCTGCTGACGGTTCCCTGCCAATCGAGATTGGCGACTGTGAAGCCATCCGAAAGCGCGAAATCGCGCACGGTATAAGTCATGTCGTTTTGCATCGTGCCACCCGACGCCATGATCGTGCCCCGCCACGCGTCGCCAACTTCAACAGGTTCGTTGGGCAGCAGGTCATCGTGAAAAACCGCCCAGGTTTCGACAGCACCCAACACACTTGGATCCAACGTCAGAGGGCCAGATGAACCCATGACTGAGGCGACCTCGTTGTTCTGGACCTGCACGCGCAGTGTTTGCCCTGCCAATGAGAACGGGGCTGGCTGAGCCTGGCCATTGATCGTCGTCTGCGTAGCGCTCTGCCCATCAAACCGAAGCTCTACCAAAGTCGGTTTGCCCGCCGTGCTCTCGAGGACTTTGGCAGTCCCTTTTACGTTCGACTGCAACACCTGCTGCACCGGCATCTGTTGCCCACCCCCACTGATGGTGACATCGCTCTCCATGGCAGACAGTTCTTGAAACTCGAACGTAAAGCCCGTTGGAATTTGGTATTCAATGCGGCGTTCGTCAGCGACCGCACCGGTCGCAATCAGCAACAGCGCAGCGTAGCAGTAGACTCTCATCGGTGTTCCCCTGATATCCGCTGGGACGCAGCGGCTCATTGGTCTTTACGCACTTCGTGACAAGCTGAGGCCAAAAGCGCCTGACGACAATGCCCGGAGCTACTGAACGGTCGAGATTAGAGTTTGGTAGCGGGATTTGACCGCCTCGATGTCGGCAGTCGACTCTTGCTCAATCAGAAAACCCAGCAGCGGCTCGACATCCTCGGCCCGCTCGAGGTCGAGATAAACGTTGGCGAGTTTCACCGCGATATCGATTTTCTCGCCGGCGAGTCCCGTTTGGTCGGCATGCTCGATGGCTCGCGTGTACCAGTTTGCCGCAGTGGTCGCGTCGTCTTGTTGTAGCGCGAGGTCCCCTGAGTAGCGCATCGCTTCAACTGCCGGTGTCGGCCATTCGGACGCCAAAGACCGACCGAGCACCGCTTGGATCAAGTCGTCGGCCACCACCAAATCGCCTTCGATCATCGCGAGCTCGGCAAGCCGCAAATCCACCTGAGCGGCGCGCGAGTGATCCTCTATCCCAACGAACACCGATCGCGATTCCTCAAATGCGATTCGGGCGGACTCGATATTTCCTAACGCGCGATCAGCCGCTGCAAGTTGCGACAAACCTGCGGCGACATAAATCATGTCATTCGCTGACCGTGCAATCGCCACTGCTTCGCTGGCGGCATCACGCGCGTCCTGATGACGCCCGTCGCGGTTGTACAAAGTCGATAGCATGCCTAGGATTCGGCCTTGACCCACGCGATCGCCCAGTTCACGACGCAGGGCGAGCGATTGCTCATGCAAACCGAGCGCCTCTTTGAAGCGACCCTGCAAACGACGCAAGTACCCATAATTGTTCAGAATCAGCGCCTCGTTTCGTCGATCACCGACAGCACGGAAACTCTCAAGAGCATCGAGAATGTTCTCCTCAGCCTCACTAAGCCGTCCGTCGTTCATCGAGATGTTGGCGAGACTGGAATAGATATGGCCCGGCAACACTTCGCGCTCCAAACTGCGAAACGCCAACGTTGATCGGGCGAGCTTTTCTCGTGCGGCGGCGAAATCTCGGCGGTCATAGTCCAGAATGGACATCGAGATCAGCACCCGTCCGATTTCCTCAAGCTCATTGCCGGCTTCGGCAACCGCGAGACTGCGCTCGTAAATGGGCTCAGCCTCAGCCAACCGACCCGTCTCGTGGGTCACCTTGGCTAGTCCAGTTAAGGATCTCGCGTGCAGCCCGGGTTGCTTCTGGACGGCGGGGTCTTCGCTGAGCTCGCGATACGCCGCCTCCGATTGATCAACCTGGCCGAGTATGAACAAACACTCCGCACGGTGGATGCTTGCAAGATGCAAGGCCGGATTACGTGCAAGTACAACATCCAGCAACGGCAGTGCCTCGGCGTGGCTACCCTCGAGCACCTTATTGATCGCCCGAGCGTACGCCTCGTTGATGAACGGGTCCTCGTCCACGACAGAGAGGTTGTCCCGATCGAATCGACGAACGCCGAGCAGCCCGCTAACACCCTGAACCATACCGTGTGCAAGGCTGGCGCTCTGCTCGGACACCATGGTTGCCTCACGGCGTCGACCTCCGGAGTCCACAAGAAGGTAACTCAGGCGCAATCCACCCACATTACGCTCAAGTTCGGGAATCAATACATGGGTTGCGCCGTAGGCGCGGGCCAGTCGCGACTGAATATCCACGAGTGAGTCGGCGTCTACCTCGCCGCCCCAATTGCGGTTTTCTGCAAAC
>JBCBTL010000606.1:0-2404 GCA_039818705.1 Cyanobacteria bacterium J06639_1 | reverse complement strand
GGGTGCTGCTTCCACGGGCATACATGGCCAGGATTTTCTCATCCAGGCCGACCAGACGACGCTGGTGCTTGGGAACCAAGATGGGCTCAAAGTCCCCAGCTCGGTCTCGGGGAATTGATAGCTCCATCTCTCCTTGCTCGGATTGCACCGTCTTTTTGGAGAACCCATTGCGGCTATTGGCCATGGCAGCAGCCGAGTCTGGCTCTTGAGCCTGGTTGAGATGGTGGGTCAATTCGCCGCTCAAGGCTCGTTCGACTAAGCGTTGACTCAGCTGTTTGAGCAGGCCAGAGCCGCCTAATATCGCTTCAGGTGAGCCATCGGTCTCTCCCAATAGCTCGTCGAGCAGCTCATCCACTCGGTTGGTCTGTTGTTTCTTGCGTGGCATTGCGCGATCGTCTCCTGAGGTTTAGGGATTCTAGACCGCTTACACAAAATTCTGATCACTCCCCTTACGGATTGCTCAATGCCATCACGCGGACGAGTCAGGACGTTGAGGACTACGACCGGGCGACGGAGTTGGAGCGCATCGGCTGCGACCTGCTGACGATGCCCGCTCAGAAGTGGAAGGTGCTGGCGACCGCTAGCTAGGTGTACTTGAGGGGTAGACATGCTTCTGCCCCTCACTTATTCCCATGTTTTCTGTGGAGTTGATAGGCTGAATTGAGCAGAAACCCTGTGGTGGGTCATGTCTGAGCTGATGCAATACGTCACGAACGACCGCGGCGAACGGGTTGGAGTTCTGCTGGGCTGGCAAGCGTACTCTCGACTGGCAACTTCATCGTCGGAGTTGGATGGCGAGTGTCTGGTGGGACTGAGTATCGAAGATTTGGAGGCTCTAGCGGGCTGCAAGCTGGCGGTGGCAGAGCAAGCTCGCGTGGACGAGCTGGTGGCTGACCATGCGGAGTCATTATTAGATGAGGACGAGCTGGTCGAACTGGACGAGTTGTTGGCAAAAGCCGACCGATTGACCGTCCTCAAAACTCGCGCTCGATACACGCTCAAATGTTTGGGGCAGGGTACGACGGCTGCGTGAGCGTTACCCTTCGGGTGGAGGCGATTGCAGTGCCAAGACCTGTTCGAGAGTCAGCCCGGTAATGGCAACCACTTGCGAGGTGTCGATGCCGTTCTCCAGCATCCTCAGAGCAAGCTCGCGGGTCTTATCGTCTTTCCCGATTTCAATGCCTTGTTTCTGGATTTCTTGGTAGATGACCGATTCTTTCATGATGTCCGACCTCAAAATGAGACCGATAACCTCTTTACTCAATACTAAACCTGCTAGAACTCCTGCTGATGCAGCGATGTCGCTCTGTTGCGTGCGATCGCTCATCCCTTCAACTTGTTGACTGACTTGCCGAAGTACCCCAGCACGATTGTCCGAGCGAGCGAGGGAGGCGAAGGGCAGCAGCCCAGGTGTTCCGAGAAACTGCTCGGCGGGTTCCTCCCAAATACGAATCACGTCGAACTGATGGCGGGTGCGGGATAGCTCGAAGGCGTCTTGGTAGACGAGAGGCGAGTTCGTTTCTCGCAGATACACGACCACTTGGCGCATCTCTTTGCCAGGATAGCGACGGTACCCTCGTGTCCGATAATCCAACATGCGATAAGGGATTGCGCCATCGGGGGCGGTTTGGAACTCGATGTGAAAGATGAGCTCTTCCGATTCGAGCAGAATGAGGGAGTCAGCCCGGATGGGTTGCAAAGACAGCTCGGTAGGATCGAGTTTGACGAACGCGATAGGTCGACCGAGCAGCCATGAGGCAATGTCGGGACTGTAGCGTTCGGCTAGGTATCGACAAACGTTATCGAACATGGGAGCGATTGTAGCAATCGCCCTCCCGATTGCAGATGGGTTCCAACAAGATGCCGGGGCGATCGCCTTTTTCTCTTGGCGATCGTTTCAAACATTCGACCTTGCCGCATACGACTACTAGAGGATCGGAGACCGCGATGAGTGATTCTCTACAGCAATTATTGGAACAGCTCGATCGCCTTTCTGCCGACGAGCAGCGGCAAGTGATGGAGTATTTGCGCAAGCGTATTCCGCCTCAGAAGCGTGCTTCGCCACCGAAATTCAGCGTGAGGGACTTTTACGGGGTAGCCGGGTATCCGCTGGTCGGAACGGACGCGCAAACTTGGATGAATCAATTGCGTGAAGAGTGGAAGGACTGAACGCGCCACAGGACTGAAGCGCAAGACACGTACGCGATCGCGTACACTTGATGAACGATGAGTTGTTAGGCTGCCCGTGTCCGATTCCAACATCATTTCAACTACTGAAGCTCGCAAAACTCTGTTCGGGCTGATCGACCGCGTCAATAGTTCTCACGAACCTGTCTTCATCACGGGTAAACGGGGCAGTGCTGTGCTCGTCAGTGAAGCAGACTGGCGCGCCATTCAAGAAACG
>JBCBTL010000605.1:0-2415 GCA_039818705.1 Cyanobacteria bacterium J06639_1 | reverse complement strand
TTCCTTCAAACTCTGATTAAACGCGAGTTTTCATCATGAGCACCGCACTTACGGCATCTTCGCCACGCCCCAGCCTTCCCTATACCAACGAAGACTTATCTAGCCCCGAAGGACTCCTGCACGCGCTCCTCCACCTGCGTCAAACCGTCATCCGCGAAGGCGATGAAATTTATCGACTGTGGCAATCCCGCATCCGACGTGCCTCTTTTCTTGCCAGCAGCCGGAATCTAGCGCATTACTTGGTACTGCGCCGCCACGATTTGAGAACGTTGCAGACAGCATTGATGCCCTGGGGCTTGTCTTCTCTCGGGCGCATCGAATCGCGGGTGCTCAATCAACTCGACGCGGCGATCGCCACCCTCGGCAAACTCTGCCACATCACCGCCGAACCTCTACCGCAACGCCCGGAACTATCTGCTTTTTTTGAAGGGGAACGGCTTTTACAGCATCACGCCGACGAGCTGTTCGGCTCGCTGTACGGCACGCGACGGGTGCGGATGATGGTGACGCTCCCCTCCGAAGCCGCTAGCAATGTCGAGTTCGTCCGCGACTTGCTGGCACGGGGGATGGACTGCGCTCGCATTAATTGCGCCCACGATACGGTAGCGGATTGGGAGGCGATGATAGGCAACATTCGCAAAGCCGAAGTGGATACTGGGCGGCGCTGCAAAATCCTGATGGACTTGGGCGGCCCCAAACCGCGCCTCAAGATGGCTAGCGCCCTAACTCCCGTGCGCGTGAAAGTAGGCGATCGCCTCTTACTCACCCGCAACGTGCCCGAACCCGGTATGTACGTTGCGGCTCGCTGCTCGATTCCCGAAATTCTCGATCGCGTCCGGGTAGACGAGCGTATCTGGATCGACGACGGCAGCATTGGTACGCGGGTGGAAGCGATCGCGCCAGAAGGAGTCTTACTTCAGGTCACCCACGCCAGCACCAAAGGGAGCAAAGTGCGATCGGACAAAGGACTCAACTTCCCGGACAGCAATCTCGATCTCACTCCCCTCACGCCCAAAGACCTGCAAGATTTAGATTTCGTCGTCGGACACGCTGATATCATCGGGTATTCCTTCGTGCAAACCGCTGCGGATATCGAACTGCTGCAGCGGGAAATCGGGGCGCGCTTGAGAGGGGATAGCGAATTACCGGCGATCGTCGCCAAGATTGAAACGCCTAAAGCCATCAAAAATCTCCCCGAACTGATCGTGCAAGCGGCGGGAGTGCAGCCTCTCGGCATCATGATCGCTCGCGGCGACCTGGCCGTAGAGATCGGCTACGAGCGCCTTGCCGAAATCCAAGAAGAAATTCTCTGGTTGTGCGAAGCCTCCCACATCCCGGTCATTTGGGCGACGCAGGTACTCGAAAGACTGGTGAAAAAAGGCATTCCTTCCCGCGCCGAAATCACCGATGCGGCAATGGCCGAGCGAGCCGAATGCGTCATGCTCAACAAAGGTCGATACATCGCCAATGCCGTCACGATTTTGGACGACGTACTGACCCGAATGCAGACCCACCAACTGAAAAAAACGCCTCAACTGCGGGCGTTGCGATCGTGGTAGTCAAGCAAGTGTAGAGACTGTGAGGATTGATGCGGGGATTGTGGAGCCAGCGATGGCGGCGTTATTTATTCTGGGCTTGCTGGGCGCGGGCAAGCAGATGACTGAGCCAGTCGGTCAAATTCAGGACTTACGCAGAAGCTGTCCTAGACTGTGGGCCATGAGCTTTACCAAACTGGACTACTGCCAGTACCTGCTGAGCAGCCCCATCAACTACACCCTGACCAACTTGGCCGAGCACCTCGAAGGGGTCAGCCACGATAGCGTCAACCGCTACTTGCGCTCCGAGAAGCTCACCCCGCGTTTGCTCTGGGAGAATGCCAAACCTCTGCTGACTCCCGAGCCGGATGCTTGTCTGGTTTTCGACGACGCGGTATTGGATAAGCGCTACGCGCGAGCCATCGAGCTGAGTCGAGCCCAATACAGTGGCAACGAGCATCGAGTCATTCGCGGCATTGGTCTGGTCAGTTGTCTGTACGTCAAGCGCACGACGGGGCAGTTTTGGGTGATTGACTATCGTCTCTACGACCCGGATGGCGATGCGCACAGCAAGCTCGACCATGTGGCCGCCATGCTCGATGGGGTGGTCTACGCCAAAGCCCTGCCCTTTCGCACGGTTCTGATGGACAGTTGGTATGCCACTCAAAAGCTGATGGCTCACATCGACCGACTGGGAAAGGTCTACTACTGTCCCCTCAAGCGCAACCGTCGGGTGGACGACAGTGGGGGTGAATTGTCCTACCAACGAGTGGACGAGCTGCACTGGAGTGCGTCGGACTTAGCCCACGGCAAGCGCATCAAGATTCGAGGCTTCCCCAAAGACAAGAAGGTGAAACTATTCCGGGTCACTGTGTCTTCC
>JBCBTL010000604.1:0-2416 GCA_039818705.1 Cyanobacteria bacterium J06639_1 | reverse complement strand
CGAGTCGTAAACGAAATAGCCTTGCGCGTAGTTTTCGGTTTCTTCGCCAATGATTTTGATGGAATTTTTGTTCGCACCCACCGTCCCATCCGACCCGAGACCGTAAAAGATCCCCCGCACGACATCCTCAGATTCAGTCGAAAAGGCAGGGTCGTAAGTCAAACTCGTTTGGCTCACGTCATCCCGAATGCCCACGGTGAAATGATTTTTGGGTTCGGACTCCGCCAAATTCGCGAAAATACCGCGAATCATCGCTGGAGTAAATTCCTTCGAGGACAATCCGTAGCGTCCGCCCACCACGTGCTGCTTTGCTCCCGCCGCATTGACGAAATTCGACTCCGCGATCGCCGTCACCACGTCGGCATACAAAGGCTCGCCCACACTGCCTGGTTCTTTGGTGCGATCCAACACGGCGATCGCTTTTACGGAATCGGGTAAAGCAGCCAACAGGCGATCGCCCGCAAACGGACGGAACAAGCGCACGAAGATCGCTCCCAGCTTTTCCCCTCGGGCATTCAAATAGGCGACCGTCTCGCGCACAGCTTCGCAGCCCGACCCCATCAAAATGAGAACGCGCTCCGCATCCGGCGCGCCCACGTACTCGAACAAGCGATACTGCCGCCCCGTCCGCACGGCAAACCGATCCATCACCTCCTGCACGATCGCCGGACAAGCGGCGTAATACGGGTTCACCGCCTCCCGCGCCTGAAAATACACGTCTGGATTTTGCGCCGTCCCCCGCAGCACGGGGCGATCGGGGGTGAGGGCACGAGAGCGGTGGTCGGAGATCGCCCCATCCCGGACGATCGCGCGAAAATCAGT
Source organism: Cyanobacteria bacterium J06639_1 (assembly GCA_039818705.1). Classification (GTDB taxonomy): domain Bacteria; phylum Cyanobacteriota; class Cyanobacteriia; order Thermostichales; family PCC-7336; genus JBCBTL01. The sequence goes on along the minus strand of JBCBTL010000604.1, from coordinate 1,594 downwards.
CTCATCAAGAAGCTCGATCTTGGCGACTTCGTGAGACGTGCGAAAGCCGTCGAAGAAGTGCAAAAAGGGAATCCGCGACTCCAGCGTCGCCGCCTGAGCGATGAGAGCGAAATCGTGTGCCTCTTGCACCGAAGCCGAACTCAAGAGCGCAAATCCCGTACTGCGAGCCGCCATCACGTCGCTGTGATCGCCGAAAATCGAGAGCGCCTGAGCCGCTAGCGATCGCGAGGCGACGTGAAACACCGCAGACGTGAGTTCGCCCGCAATCTTGTACATATTCGGAATCATCAATAACAGCCCTTGGGAGGCTGTAAACGTCGTCGTCAGCGTTCCGCCTTGCAACGCGCCGTGAACCGCTCCGGCCACGCCCCCCTCGCTCTGCATTTCCACTACCGCAGGCACGGTTCCCCAAGCATTTGGTTTTCCGGCGGCAGACCACGCATCCGCCCACTCGCCCATCGGCGAAGAGGGGGTAATCGGGTAGATCGCGATCGCTTCATTGAGCGCATAAGCCACTCTTGCCACTGCTTCATTGCCGTCCAAAGTTGCAAAGGATTTCACTTTCATGAATTTCCGACCCGAATCCTTTCGAATTAATGCGTGCCATCCATCTAGGCGGCTCACTTTCGAGCGTAGAGAAGGAGTTTGAGGAACTCATGAAGACTGCAAGACTAGAGCATTATTCACTCTGAAACGCGAGTAGTCTGCAAACCCATTTGAGTGAAACCGAGCTTTTCTCCCGAGCACAGTCCCGCGCGGACACCCAACTATTTGGCAACGGCTAGGGGTTCGGGATGAATCTCAGCATTGCGGACAGAGATCCCAGTCACGAATTCGACCAGATCCATCCCGTTACTAATTACGCCGGGAATGCTGGGATAGCCCGCACTCGCTCCGACTAGGAACAAATTGGGGGATTCGGTCGCATAGCCTAACCGATGCAAACCCACCTGTCGCGGAATCAACTTGGCTCCGTAAATATTGCCGTGCGGCTGACCCAAGTAATGCTCGCTGGTAGTTGGCGTGCCGTAGAGCTTCATGCGAGTAAACGCATCCACGTCAGGAATCAGATCGCGAACGCTGGTCATGACGTGTTGAAAGACTTCCCGCTTTTTCGCTTTATAGGCTTGCGGATCGCGATCGCGAAGAGTAGCAAAAGCTTCGTAGGGACAAACCGTTGCAATTTCCAACACGTGATGCCCTTCTGGTGCCATGCCTGGTTCGTTCGACTTCATAGTCGGACAAGACAAGAAAATCCACGGATGACTGAGATCGCCTTGCAATTGCTTTTGGTATTCCTGGTTAAGATCTCCCGTCGGGTAGTACCAGAGATTCCAGTTTCCGATACCGTAACGTTTTGGGTCAAAGCGCTCGTCCAAACCGAGATAGATATTGAAGGCGCTGGCCGAATAGTCATAATCCGTGAGGCGATGATATTCGCGATCGCTAAAGGCCTCCTTAGAATGCATCAACTCGACCGTGAGTTTGGGATCGAGATCGCTGATATAAGCTTTGGCAGCATGATAAAGATCGTGGTTTGCAATGACATATTGAATCTCGCGATCGCGGATTTCAATATGCTCGACAGGAGTGG
>JBCBTL010000603.1:0-2426 GCA_039818705.1 Cyanobacteria bacterium J06639_1 | reverse complement strand
CGAGAACGTCCAGCGCCAGCTTTGCCATCAGCGTGCTGTCGATACCGCCGGAGTAGGCGACTAGCGATCTCTCCATGCCTCCCAGAATCTGGCGGACGCGATCGTACTTGGCTTGCAAGCTCGCATCGAGCGTGGGAGTAGCGTTGGAAATAATGGACTGGGATGCGATCGCGCTCATGACTCTTTTGTGGGGGCACACCTAGATCGATGATGGCATGTTTGGTTAGCCGTCAGTGGAATGCGAGGCGGGCGGAGTGAGGAGTGCGAGCGAGGACTTACGGCGAACGGCTTCCATTGGAGAATTACAAAAAAACGAAAAGAGCCCGGACGGGGCTCTCTACGGTTAGCGTTCCATTGTCTCAAATCTCGACCTAACGAGATGGGCAAATCCAGCGCTAAAGGTCGAGAGTCTTGCCCTTAGGAAGGCGCAAAGAATCGGGATCGACGTAGTGGCAATGAGCGTCGTCCACGCAAATTAAAGCCCAACCGTTTTCGATCGCTTCCAACGTATAGGAAGACTCGGGTACGAAGAAACCTTGATGGTTTCGCGTGTCAACCTTAACGCGAACATTCTCCATGGGATTCATCCTTAATCTCCTGTAAGTGTGGGTGCTGCGCGGTTTGAGTTGGGGTCAATGTAACACAGCCCTTCTGAGACTCGTGTTACGAGATTTGCAGCAATATCTCAGCCTTTGAAGAGATTCTGCGGATTGTAAAAAGCGAAAGGGATGAAGCTCAATTATTCCCTCAACCATGCTTGCACGCGCGTAATAAATTGCCAATCTTTCCGCCGTTTTTGGCCTTCTTCTAAATTATTCTTAACAATCTCCCGCAGCTCGGAATCTCTAGCGACGATTTGTTTGATCGCTTCAATTTCGTTGCGAACGCCCTTCGCTCCGGTTTCGAGCATGGCAAGACTGAGATTCACCCGCGCTTGCGCGTCGGTAGGATTTGCTTTCACGGCGATCTTCGCCGCTCTCAAAGCTTTCTCGGCTTTGCCTTCGAGCAGGTACAGCCAAGCCAAACACGTCCAAACGGCATCGTTGCGGTAGCGATCGCACAACGACTCGAATGTAGGAATGAGCGTGCTAGCGGCTTCGCCAGACTCGTAGCGGGCGATCGCGGCTTCAAATTCAGACTTCAAGGCTTCTTCAGACATTCACTCAACTCACGCGCGATTCACGGGATTTAACGGAGGGCTTCACGGGCGCGGCGAGCCAAATCGCGAAACGCTTCGATTTCGGGGAGCGGGCGATCGCTCTGCTCGTGCAGCCACAACCAGTATTCAATATTTCCGGCAGGCCCCACAACGGGCGACCAGGTGGCCTCGCGATAGCCCCATCCCAATTCCAAAGCCGATCGCGCCACTTTTAATAAGACATCCGCGTGAACTTTCGGATCGCGCACCACGCCTTTCTTGCCAACCCGATCGCGCCCTGCTTCAAATTGGGGTTTCACCAATAGAACAGCTTCGCGCGGCGATCGCAGCAGCTCCCACACGGCGGGAAGCACTTTAGTCAGCGAAATAAACGACACGTCGATGACGGTTAGATCCGGCCATCGATCTGAGGGGCGATCGCTCTCGTACAGCTCGTCCGGCGTTAAATGCCTCAGATTCGTGCGCTCTTTCAAATGCACGCGCGGGTCATTGCGCAACGACCAAGCCACCTGACCGTAGCCCACGTCGATGCCAAAGACTTCTGTCGCGCCGCGCTGCAACAGGCAATCCGTAAACCCACCCGTTGAAATGCCGCCGTCCAAACAAATCCGTGTGGCCACGTCCACGCCAAAGGCATCGAGCGCGCCCGCCAGCTTGTCTCCCCCGCGCGACACGTAGGCGGGTTTGGGTTTGAGGAAAATCTCGGGATCGCCCGCGATCGCCGTGCCCGGTTTATCGACCACTTCGCCATTAACTCGTACTTCTCCGGCGAGGATCGAGCGTTGGGCTTGCTGGCGAGACGCAAAAAAACCGCGCTCCACCAACCAAACGTCGAGGCGATCGCGCGGCATAACGAACTATCCCAGAAGTTAAACCAACCTTGACTAGATGTCGGTCTCACTCAGCTCAGCGGCCATGTAGTCGAACGGCTCGGCCACGAACCCGTAATCGCCATCGCCCAAGCGAGCCAGCACTTCATCTTTCATGTTTTCGATGCTGCGGACGATAGGGCCGAGGGGCACGCCGAGCGAGTTGTAAGTTTCTTTGAGGCCAGCCAGCACGCGCGAATCCAGCACGCCATTATCGCCGCCCACTAGGGCGTAGCTGGCGTAGCGCAAGAAGTAGTCCATATCGCGCAGGCAGGTGGCGTAGCGGCGAGTGGTGTAAGCATTTCCGCCGGGACGAAGCAGCTCGGGCACTTGGTCGAAGAGGGTAATGGCTGCGGATTTAACGATGTCAGCCGCGTTGAGCGTGATGGCTTGGGCGG
>JBCBTL010000602.1:0-2433 GCA_039818705.1 Cyanobacteria bacterium J06639_1 | reverse complement strand
AATTCAGGATGTTCTTGGGGTCGCGCCAAATATCGAGAGATTGATCGCAGCCGCGCGCGTCCAGAGCGGGTTTGGCGATGTGATACGCCTCTTGGTACTTGTACCAGGGAATCGACGGCCACAGGTGGTGAATCAGGTGATAGTTCTGCCCGAGCAAAAAGATGTTCGTAATCGGACTGGGATAAACCCGCGCGTTCTGCCAGCGAGCCGTCTCGACGAACGGGCGGTGGGGCAAATAATCAAAAAATAATCCCAGCAGCAAGCCCATGATGAACGCAGGAGGTAGCCAGTAGTTCATCAAGAAGTCTGAATAGCCCGTGGTGGCCGCGAGGGTAAACGTGGCGATCGCGATCCCTCGGCTGACGAACCACTCCAGCAAATCGTATTTCCCTTTCTTCCAAAGCTTGCGCTTGAAAAAATAGACTTCGTGGTAGAAAAACCGCACTGGGATCAACCACAGCGGCCCGCCCGTCGAGACATAGTGATCGGGATCGTTCTCAGGATCGTTGACGTTGGAGTGATGCTCGATGTGAACCCGTTTGAACACGGGATACACGAATCCTTGTAGAACAGCCGAGCCGTGGCCGAGGGCTTCATTCACAAACCGATTGCGGTGTGCTGCCCCATGCGTTGCGTCGTGAATAACCGTTCCCAACACGTACAGCGCGACGAAATTGCAGACGAACACGATCCAGCGCTGCCAGCCCCAAACGGCATATCCCAAAAAGGAACATAGAGCCAAACAGTACGAGCCCGCAAACAGCAACACGTTCACGTTGATCCAAGTATCCGGCGGTACTAATAATTCGCGCGGAATCCTTGCGGTCTTGGCTCCCCCACTCATCGACGTTTCACTCCTGCAAGCACTCAGTCGTTGCCCAGTATACGGCACTTCCACGGTCTGTGAACATTCGTAAACTGTTCTTTCAGTTTCGCCAGAACTCGTCTGACAGGCGATCCCAGCTCGGCGATCGCTATCCCCGAATGGCACTCACTAAGTCTGCCCGATTCACAGTCGTTTGCTCGCCCGAGTCTAGGTGCTTGAGCTGAACGCTGCCGCTCTCCGCCTCAGCATCACCAATGATGATTGCCCACGTCGCCCCGCTGCGATCGGCTCGCTTGAACTGTTTCTTGAAGGCGCTAGCGCTGAAGTCCATGCGGGTCGCAATGTTTCCAGCTCGAAGCTGCTGCGCGATCGCCAAGGCCACGTTCTCCGCCGCTTCTCCTTTGGAAATCACGTAAACATCTACAGGCAATCGCGGTGCTTCTTGCTTTTCCAACAACAGCAAAATCAGGCGCTCCAATCCCATCGCCCAGCCTACTGAAGCAGTTTCAGGCCCACCCAGCTCGGACACCAACCCGTCGTAGCGTCCGCCCCCACAGACGGCATTTTGAGCGCCGAGGTCATCAGACTGAATCTCAAACGCGGTGTGAGTGTAATAGTCCAGCCCGCGCACTAGCTTAGGGTCGATCGCGTATTGAATTCCCAAGGCTTCGAGCTGCGATCGCACGCGGTCGAAGCGCGATCGTGATTCAGAGCAGAGAGTGTCGAGTAATTGCGGTGCGTTAACCAAAAGTTCTTGCGTTCGCTCAACCTTACTATCGAGGATGCGAAGGGGGTTTCGAGTCAGTCGGGATTGAGAATCGGGGTCGAGGTCGTTTTTGAAGGGTTCCAGGTAGGTCGTCAGCGCGCTACGAAAAGCTTGGCGGTCTTCGCGACTGCCCACCGAGTTAAGCGAGACAGATAAGTTCGCCAATCCGATCGCTTTGAGAGTGTCGGCGGCAACGGCGATCGCTTCTGCATCTGCGCGCGGATCGTCCGTCCCCAGCAGTTCTAAGCCAATCTGGTGAAACTGACGCTGGCGGCCTTTTTGCGGGCGTTCGTAGCGAAACATGGGGCCGCAATACCAGAGACGCTGCACGTCACCTTGGGCGTGGAGGGCGTGCTGGATGTAGGAACGTACCACTCCTGCCGTTCCTTCGGGGCGCAGAGTGATGTCGTCATCTCCTTTCGTCCGAAAGCTGTACATCTCTTTGTCTACAACATCTGTGGCTTCGCCGATGCCACGGACGAACAGGTCAGTGAACTCGAAAATGGGCGGACGAATCTCCCGGTATCCAGCCAGCGACAGCACCTCCCGCGCCGACCGCTCCACCTTCTGCCACAAGCCCACCTCATCGGGCAAAATATCGCGCGTACCCTTGACCGCTAACAATCCCACGAATGCTCTCCTACTCCGCGCAAGTTTCTAATTTAGACTAGGGCGCTCTGGCACGGACAGAAATGGTCGGATGTGAGCTTAGAGGATGCAGGAGAAAACCTCGAGATGCCTCGAACAGATACCCACGAAGGCTCAAATTCTCGGCTGACAGCATGGGGGTAACCCGAGTGAGAAGCGATCGCAGCAAGTCAGTGCGATCGCGGCTGGAGGT
>JBCBTL010000601.1:0-2439 GCA_039818705.1 Cyanobacteria bacterium J06639_1 | reverse complement strand
GTAGCCTTCCGAATCTCGGGAGCTACTGTCTCCTTCCTCCTCACCACCGTTTAGTTTTCAGACTGCATACAGCCATGAAACGACTCTCTCTCGGCTTGGGCGTTGCCGCACTTCTAGCCATTACGCCCCTTGCATTCGACCTGCCCGCAGTTGCCAACACGGCATCTCGCAACCCGCTCGCCCAGCTCATTCCGCAGCGCCAGCAGCAAATGAAGCTGGAGCTTTCGGCAGCCAAAAAGCTGGTCGAAACCAACGAAGACGGTACCACCGAAATCGTGTGGCAAGCGCTAGCAGATGAAACCAACGTCGTTCAGCCCGGCGACGTGTTGCGCTACAGCCTGGTGGGAGCCAACTCCAGCCAGCGTCCTGTCGCCAACTTGGTGGTCACCCAGCCCATCCCCGAGAAAACCGTCTACCTGCTCAACTCGGCGGCGATTGAAACCGGCGAAGATGCCACCATCACCTACAGCATTGATGGCGGCGAAACCTTCGTCCCCAATCCCACCATCGAAGTAGAACTCGAAGACGGCACCGTAGAAACTCGTCCCGCTCCCGCAGACGTTTACACCCACGTCCGCTGGCAGTTCGACGACGCGATTTCGGCTGAGTCTGAAATGAACGTTACCTATCAGGTGGCCGTGCGCTAGATCCTCAGCGTTCGGTTTTTCCTTTTCGAGCGATCGCCTTAACGTAGCGCAGCATCAGCCCGCTGCGCGAAGGATCCACTGCCTCGAATTGAGGCGATCGCTCTTACCCCTTTCACTTTCATTTCACCCTTGAGTTCTTAAATTTACTACAGCAGGCATTTTCATGTCGAAAATCGCACGGAAGCAGCCGTGCCGATATGCCATCAAGTCTGGATGATTCAGGAGACGGCCTCATGTTTCCACCGCGATCGCAACTGAATAGCAAGCACCTAGCAGCAGCTTTAGCGGCGATCGTTGCAGGCAGCACCTGGATGGGAGTTGCAGCCGCGCAAACCGAGCCGGAAGGTATTGTCAATCGAGCTTCGGCCACCTACGGCAGCACGCGCCCTGGCAGCGAAGTTTCCGCCAGCTCGACCTCGGACACCACGCGCATCCAATTTATCGAGCCGACCCTCACCGACCCGTTCGGGCAGGTGTTGAACTGCGACGGCGGCTTGTTGGATGACTACACCGGCTATAGCGTCAGCCTGTTCGACCCCGATCCTGCCGATGCTACCGGATTTGAAGTGTCAGGAGCCGTTCCCCTGACGCGTACAGAAGTTCCTAACAACCCGAACAACTCCATCCCCGGCGGCATCGAACCGAATATCGAAAACGTCAATCCGTACTTCCTAACGAATGCAACCGAAGGTCGATTCAGCTTCCTATTCGACGCGAATCGCGGCCAAACCGAGCCCGGTCGAATTTACACCCTGGTCGTCAGCCCTCCCTCCGACGAGGATGCGGCGATCGAACGTCGGGTGCGACTGACCCTCGGCACCCCCGATGAGAACGATCGCATTCCCTTCACGGCACAAGCACTCGACGGACAGCCCCTCAGCACGGATGACGGTCAGACCTCAGAGGTCGGGTTCATCGCGGCATCGGATATCGAACAGACGGGCTTAAATCTGGTCAGCCTGAGACTGACCGCCTGTTTGACCGAAACGCAAGGCATTCGGATCGACAAATCCGGCGATCGCGCTTCGGTGGCTCCCGGCGACACCGTCATCTATCGCATCACCGTTCGCAGCCTCAGCGGCAGCAACACCGACAACGTCGTCATTACCGACACGCTACCGCTCGGATTCAACTTAATTGAAAAATCCATTGCTGCCGAAATTGACGAGCGCGAAGTCGAGATCGCCACCGCTCGAAACGGTGCGAATGTCACCTTCCAACCGCCCAATGGCGTGCTTCCTGCTAACGCTGTCTTGACGCTAATCTACTCCGCCGAAGTCACCCCCAATGCGCTGCGCGGCTCCGGCCAAAACTCCGCCGTGGTGGATGGCAACCGCGACAACATCACCGTCAAAGACGGCCCGGTAACCCACAACGTGCGCTTGCAGGAAGGAATCGTCCGCGATGCTGGAACGCTGATCGGTCGCGTGTTCGTTGATAAAAATTTCGACGGCGAGCAGCAGCCCGGCGAACCCGGCGTGCCCGATGCCGTCATCTTCATGGAAGATGGCAACCGCATCACCACCGATCCGAACGGATTGTTCTCCGTCACCAATGTTCTGCCCGGTCTCCACACGGGCGTACTCGACCTGTCCAGCCTGCCAGGTTATACCCTCGCCCCCAACCTCTATTTCGTCGAACGCAACAGTCAGTCGCGTTTGGTGAATTTAGCGCCGGGGGGCATGGCGCGCATGAACTTCGCCGTCACTCCAACCTACCTGGAAGAAAGCATCGAACCCGAAGAAACTTCCGCAGTAGAAGAAACCCTCGAAGAAGAGGTGGAGCCATGAAG
>JBCBTL010000600.1:0-2440 GCA_039818705.1 Cyanobacteria bacterium J06639_1 | reverse complement strand
GCGAGACTTCTCGGTTTGATACCACTCGGAGCGCACCGTGTCGGTGAAGGTGGTAGCCGCAGAATAATTGCCGGAGAGCAAGCCTTTGTGCACGGGGCCGCGCACTAAGACGGCGATGCCGTGCTCTTGGCAGTAGGGCAAGAACTCTTTTTCGGGATTGCGGTTGAGCAGCGAATAGTCAGTTTCGACCACGTCGCAGGTGTGGTTGATGTTGAAGCGCTTCAGCACGTCCAGACTGTCGGTGGAGATGCCGTAGGCGCGGATCGTGCCCTGCCCTTTCAACTGCTCGAACGCTTCCAAATACACGCTCGGATCTTCGATTTTGCCTTCGTGACAGAGCATCACGTCGATGAAATCCGTGCGCAGTCGGTACAGCGAGGCGTGGGTGCAAAGGCGCACCATATCCACCGTAGTCATCGGGACGGTTTGACCCGTGCGACGACCCCAGCGACCGACTTTGGTGACAACGTGAACGCGATCGCGTATCCCTTCAAGCGCTTTGCCCAGTCGTTCTTCGGACAATCCTGCCGGAATGCCGTAAGACTCTGCCGTATCGAAGATGTTTACGCCGTTCTCGAAAGCGCTGCGGACGGTGGCGATCGCCGTTGGTTCGTCAATTTCGCCCCACTGATTGCCAATATTCCAGGTGCCGAGTCCGATCGCAGACACGTTCATTCCGGTTTGGCCGAATTCGCGGTACAGCATGATGTCTCCTGTGAAATGGGTGAGTGTTGTGGATCTAGAGGCAGGGTTACGCCACGGGGGAAAGGGAGGTTTCGTCGGGTTGGGAGGCTCGGGCGGGAGCGGGAGCGGCGCGATCGTGGCGATCCGTGACCCAGCGATTGAGCTGTTTTTCAGCGGTGACGAGGCGCTTTTTCAGCCAGGTTTTGGTTGGTTGATTCAGCCAGTCGAAGCGCTGCATTATCGGGTCGATCAGGGCTTTGCGCCGCCGCCAGCCCAACTTGGTCAAACGCCGCTGGAAGTACTTGCTGTTGGCGAGGTTCCATTTCGCCTGGAAGTGCAGCAAGTTTTCGCGCTCCCAGGCATCGCTCCAGCGCAGCATGAAGTAAGGCAAATCCGACCAAGCCAGCAGCGGCGCGGGGGGATGGGTCAAAAACGTGACCACCGAAGTCGGCTCGAAGTAAATGCTCCCGCCCGCCAGCGTCACCGCCATGCCGAAGTCGATGTATTCCTTCGTGCAGGGAAAGCCTTCGTCCAACAAGCCAATGCGGTCGAAGATCTCGGTACGCACCAGCATCGAGTGGAATTCCACGAAATCAGTCGGGGAGCGTTGGAGGCGATCGCCTACCTCCTCAATCCGCTGATTTTGCAAAGGGGTCACTTCTTCAATCGTCCAGCCGCCGCCTTCGCCTTGCGTGGCGATAAAGCGATCGCGTTCGTCTTCAGACAGGTAATGCCCGCCGATGCAGTGAACAATTTCGTGAACCGGGCGGTACTGGCACACCAGCGACCCCACCACCGTCGCGCCCGTTGCTTCCGAGCAATTCACCAGCGCTTCCAGCCAGCCGGGGGCGAAGATGACGTCGTTATCCACGAAGGCCACGTAAGGCGTAGTGACCTGTTTGAGGGCAAGATTGCGAGCCGCGTTGGGGGAGAGATAGCGATCGCTGCGGACGATCTCGAAGTCTTCACTCTCGGCTTTGCCAGCCAGATAGCGCCGCAGCTTAGCAGGGGAGTTGTTATCGACGTAGAGCAGCTTGTAGGGGTGGTGCGTCTCGTTCAGCAAACTTTCTAGCGATTCGCGCGCCATGCTGAAGCGCTCGCGCGGCACGACAATGACGGTGACTTGGGGAGTGGATTGAGCTTGAGGAGTATTCACAGTTGTGCTCCTGAGAGTGCAGGGTGAATGACGGAATGGAGAATTAGGGGCGATCGCTCGATGCCAGCAGCGAGGGGCGATCGACCGTGCATTGCAGGCGATACAGGGTGGCGTAGCGCTGTCCCAGTTGCATCAGCTCTCGGTGAGTGCCGCGTTCGAGAATTTCGCCGCGCTCGATGTAGAAAATGCGATCGCAGTGCTGCACGGTGCGCAGGTCGTGGGCGATGGAAAACGTGGTGCAGTTCTGCGTTAAGCGCTCCAGGGCTTGGCTGACCTGATATTCGCTTTGGTTGTCCAGCCCGACCGTGGGTTCGTCCAGAATGACGATGGGGGCTTTGCGGATGGCGGCGCGGGCGATCGCGATTCGCTGTTTTTGACCGCCCGAGAGGGTCGCGCCCCGCTCGCCGAGGGAGGTCTCGTAACCTTCCGGCAGATCCATGATGAAATCGTGGGCGTTGGCGAGGAGGGCGGCGCGTTCGATGTCGCTATCGCTGGCTCCCAGAGAACCGTAGGCGATGTTGTCGCGGACGCTCACGCCAAACAGGACGCTTTCTTGCAGGACGATGCTGATTTGCGATCGCAGGGATTGCAGTTCGTACT
>JBCBTL010000599.1:0-2443 GCA_039818705.1 Cyanobacteria bacterium J06639_1 | reverse complement strand
CTGGGCATCATCTTCGGGATTATCGAACTTGGGATTATAGAACTTGGGATTATCGAACTTGGGATTATCGAACTTGGGATTATCGAACTTGGGATTATCTAGCAGCGATCGCACCAGGGTTGACTTCCCAATGCCCGCCTGTCCCACAATCCACACCGCCGTGCCCCGTCCCTTCGCTGCGGACGCAAAGGCCGAGTGCAATACGGCCAGCTCGCGATCGCGCCCGAACGCCTGCTGCGGCAGCACGAGCTGTCCCGGACGATCGCTGCGTCCCAGCGAAAATGGAGCGATCGCTCCCGATGCGCGCCACTGCTGGCGGCAGGTTTCTAAGTCAGCTAGCACTCCAGCCGCGGTTTGGTAGCGATCGTCAACCGATTTAGCCATCAGCTTGGCCGCGATCGCCCCCAGTGGTGCGGGAATGGCTGGATCTAATTCGGGAAGCAGCACGGCTCGCTTAGCCAGATGGGCGTGAACCCAAGCAAGATCGTCGGCTTCGCGAAACGGAAGCTGGCCGGAGGCAATTTCGTACAGGGTAATGCCGAAGGCGTACAGGTCGGTGCGGCGATCGAGAGGGCTAGCGATACGTCCCGTTTGTTCGGGAGACAGATAGGCGAGGGTTCCCTCCAGGCGATCCGCACGCACCTCAGTCAGCGCCGCTTCGCCCCGTTCGGCAATGCCGAAGTCGATGATGCGAATGTCATCCAACTTGCCGTGCGCCAGCAGAATATTGGCCGGATTGATGTCTTTGTGGATGATGTTGGCGGCGTGCAGGTCGGCTAGCCCTGAGGCGATCGCGATCGCTACGTCGAGGGTATCTGCCACTGAAAGCCCTCCCTGACCCGCCAGCACCGAATTGAGGGGAACGCCGCGACAGTCTTCCATGGCGATCGCCACGGTATTGCCACATTCAACCAACTCGTAGGCCTCGTTAACGCAGGGCACCTGAAGCGCTCGAAGCAAGCTAAATTCGTGCCGATAGCGAGCCAGTTCCAGCGGTGTTGGATATTCTCTGAGCAAAACTTTAAGGATGACGGGCAGGCTGTCCTGCTCTCGCAGGCCGCGTGCGATTGAGACATCTACACTTTCGTGGATGACCTCAACGATTTGGTATCCGGGAATGCCAATCATCACTGCTCGCGCCAGCTCGCGCCCCGCAACTCCTCCGTTCGACCGGGCGCGTGCGTCCCTTGCCAGCACTCGTCAGCCATCATCTATCCTAAACTGCGCGGAATTCCGCAGTGCTTCAAGCCTGGATTGCACCGCCCATTTCTCTATCAGCGTTCTACCGTCTAAATGTGAACTCTCTGTTAATCTCATGTTTGCACCTCCCGTCCGAGACGCGCTCCAAACGCCCCACAGCGGCTACCACTGGGATGGTAGCGATCGCCGCTTTTTCGAGGGCTGGTACTTCCGCATCACCCTGCCCGACTGCGGTTACACGTTCGCCTTCATGTACTCGATTGAAGATCCCCTCGGGCGCAGTCCCTACAGCGGCGGAGCGGCGCAAATCCTCGGCCCCGAAGATGCTTATGTCTGTCGCACGTTCCCCGACGTATCGGGATTTTGGGCGTGGCGCGATCGCCTCGGATTGGGTCATTGGGGCGGCGAGAGGCATGCTAGCTCTAATGTCCAGTCGCGTCCCGACTATCTCGACCCAGATGAATTCGAGCGTCAGGTGTCTGAAGGCTATCAAGTGACGACGACCTGGCATCAAGGGGTGCTGACCGACCCGCGATCGGGGGAAGTGGCGCGCTGGCAGTACGCCACGCAGCCCATCTACGGCTGGGGACACCTCGATCTCGAGCAGCAGTCTACAGCGGGATGGCTGTCTCGCTGGCAGATTTTCGAGCCGGGCTGGCAGATTTTGATGGCGCACGGCCTTTCGACGGGCTGGATCGAGTGGTTCGGGCAGCGGTACGAGTTCGCGAACGCCCCGGCCTACAGCGAAAAGAACTGGGGCGGCGCGTTTCCCACCAAGTGGTTTTGGCTCAACTGCAACAGCTTCGACGGAGAACCCGATCTCGCCTTGACTTCGGGAGGCGGCAAGCGTCAGGTACTCGGCCTCATGGAGTCGGTGGCGATGGTAGGCATTCACTACCGCGGTCGATTTTACGAATTCGTGCCCTGGAATGCGGAAGTGACCTGGACGATCGCCCCGTGGGGTCAGTTTGAAGTGCGATCGCGCCATCCCGACTACGAAGTTCGCTTACTCGGCACGACCGACCTGCACGGTACGCCCCTGCGCGCCCCCACCCTGACGGGATTGCAGTTTGCCTGTCGCGACACCATGAACGGTCATCTCGAACTGCACCTGCGCGATCGCCGCACGGGAAAAGCGATCGTCTCGGCCACGTCCGACCTGTGCGGCCTCGAAGTGGGGGGCGCTCCGTGGGATGAAACCTGGACGAGCGAGTCGCGAACTCTACGATGAGGCATCAGTATC
>JBCBTL010000598.1:0-2444 GCA_039818705.1 Cyanobacteria bacterium J06639_1 | reverse complement strand
GTAGAGAACGTCACACAGCATCAAAATGCAGTGAGTCGCACCTATGAAATTCGGATGGTGCAGAAGGATCGAACTGAGCATCCTCTACTCACTAACCTGCTGAAGCTGGAGCAAGCCTTCTACATCGAACAAGCGCTCAAACGCTACTTGCAGATTCGCGATCGCCGCATTCCGGGGAAGTTTCTCCGCTAGTGTGTTGCTACGACCAGATAGCTTCATGCAACTCTACAATTGCCTTCCGGCTCCAGCACTACAATGGGGAATCGATTTCCTGTGCGGACTTGGATAGGAGTATTTCGTGGTTACCAGCGCTTTAAGAACAACCGAATCAGAAAAGATTTTTGCAGCCGCACAGCATCTCATGCCCGGCGGCGTGAGTTCTCCCGTGCGTGCCTTCAAATCCGTCGGCGGCAACCCCATCGTCTTCGATCGCGTCAAAGGCGCATATATCTGGGACGTAGACGGCAATGAATACATCGACTACGTGGGCACGTGGGGGCCAGCGATCGTCGGTCACGCCCACCCCGAAGTGTTAGAGGCTCTGCGTGCGTGTTTAGAAAAAGGCACCAGCTTCGGCGCTCCCTGCAAGCTGGAGAACGACCTCGCCGAACAGGTGATCGCCGCCGTCCCCAGCATCGAAATGGTGCGCTTCGTCAACTCGGGTACAGAAGCGTGCATGTCGGTTCTGCGACTGATGCGCGCCTTCACCAACCGCGAGAAAATCATCAAATTCCGGGGTAACTACCACGGCCACGCCGACATGTTCTTAGTCCAGGCTGGCTCGGGCGTTGCTACGCTCGGTCTACCCGACTCCCCTGGCGTGCCCAAATCCACTACGGCAGCTACCCTCACGGCTCCGTACAACGATCTCGAAGCCGTCAAAAAGTTATTCGAGGCCAACCCCGGCGAGATTGCCGGGGTCATTTTGGAGCCGACGGTAGGCAACGCGGGTTGCATTCCTCCCGTCCCCGGATTTTTGGAAGGCTTGCGCGAACTGACTCAACAACACGGCGCATTGCTCGTTTTCGACGAGGTGATGACAGGATTCCGCCTGTCCTACGGCGGCGCGCAGCAGCGATTCGGCGTGACTCCTGATTTGACTACGCTCGGCAAAGTGATCGGTGGCGGTCTGCCGGTTGGCGCGTATGGCGGTCGCAAAGACATCATGCAAATGGTGGCTCCTGCTGGCCCGATGTACCAAGCGGGAACGCTCTCGGGAAACCCCTTGGCGATGACCGCAGGTCTGAAAACCCTGGAAATTCTCAACCGTCCGGGCTCTTACGAGCGCCTCGAAGCCGCTACCGGTCGTTTGCTCGCGGGTCTGTTGGATGTTGCCAAATCCACCGGGCACGAAGTCTGCGGCGCGCAAGAAGGCGGCATGTTCGGATTTTTCTTTTCCGCAGGCCCCGTGCGCAACTACGAAGATGCCAAGCAAGCCGACTTGACCAAGTTCAGCCGTTTCCACCGCGCCATGTTGGAATCGGGGGTTTATTTGGCTCCGTCGCAGTTCGAGGCGGGCTTTACCTCTCTGGCACATACAGACGAAGATATCGATCGCACGATCGCCGCCGCGAAGGATGTTCTTGCCGACCTGTAGGCGATCGCTTTTTCTCCGCGTCCGGCATCATTTGTATCGAGAAGCTTGCACCTGACAAAAGGAAAAGCTATAGTGATGTTCGCGACGCGGGGTAGAGCAGTCTGGTAGCTCGTCGGGCTCATAACCCGAAGGTCCATGGTTCAAATCCATGCCCCGCTATCTTTTACAGTTCAATACTCCTGGAGCTGCCCGAGACTGAAGCATTCGGGCAGTTTTTTGGATCTCGATCGCTAGAGATAAACAGCTCGCGAAACCTGAAACCAATCGAAAGAAGAACGATCTCGATCGCAGTCAAACCCGCGTCGAGATCGAATGTAAACTCTTCGAGATCGCTAGAGCCGCGATCGCTATTCTGCTGGCGTTGTTTCGGGCGCAGTTAGAGGAGCCGACTCGGGCGGTGTGGCTTCGATGCGCTCGATAATGGGTTGGACGAGTAAGAAACCCGCACCGAAAGCAACGCACAATAACATGCAGGCTCCCGCCGCACCCATGAGCAAGTTCGCGTTTGACTCGCGACTGGGGGGAGCTTCAGGGGGCGTGTTTTCGTACTGGCTCAGATCCTCGATTTCAGCTTCGCGCCGCAGAAAGTCCGGGCGGAGGGGGAGCACGCGCGATGATTTATCTTTTTCGACTCGCCGAGCCGGGCGGACAGCCGGAGGAATGGTCTGCAGCGGCTCGGTTGAAACGGCGCGGACGTAAGCGCCATTGTCGCTCTTCGGCGGTACGGCAACTGGACGCGCTGCGATGGTTTTGGCTGCGAGATGCTCGGGAAGTGAGTGGCGTGCGAGGGGGGTATCTGCCTCCACCTCAGCCAGAGCGCAAGGCAGATGAGGAGGCAGATACCCCC
>JBCBTL010000597.1:0-2447 GCA_039818705.1 Cyanobacteria bacterium J06639_1 | reverse complement strand
TATCGATCTCATCCAGCTCGGGGGAATATCTGACAAACACTATGCCTTAATTAATCCTTTCGTCCTGAAAGCAGCTACGGACTACACGATCGCGATCGACCCCGAGTTAGAAGATATTTACGGTCAACAATTAGGCACAGAAATTTCACTGCCTTATAAAACCGGCGACTATCTGCCGATGGTATCTTTGCCGACTGGATTTCATATTTTTCCGGCGGGCAAGAATTTACAGCTTCATGTCAAGACGATGAATCTTTTGGATGATAAGCTGCGAGCCATTTACTTAGATATCACTCCTGAAGATATCGTCAATAACTTTCGCTCTAGACAAGCCATTGATGGCTATCACCTGCTGCCAGGCTCGCGTCATCGCCAAGATGCCCTGACAGAATGGCCGACGTACGACATGACTAATATCGAACGCAATCAAACGTCTGAAACGCTGATTTCGGTCAGAGACTATCTCCAACAACCCACAGGCATGATGGCCTACGGCGTCGCAGCACGCACGAGTCAGAAGCAAGAGAAAGACGGGTCGATCGCTTACTTCGGCCCCCGACGGTACGGACTGATTCAACTGACAGACATCGGCCTGTTCGCTCAGGTGTTTCCCACATCCGGGCTCGTTCGGGCTCATCGCCTGACTGACGGCAGCGCGATCGCCAACGCTAGCGTCGAATTCTACGCCAGTCCCCCGCGAAACACTGAGCCTGAAACTCTCGATCCCTGCTACGTCGGTCGCACGGACGCGACAGGAGCTGTATCGCTGGGCGAATCTGACATTGATAGCTGTCTGACGGGGCGAACGTTCGACTTTCGCGACAACACGGGCTTATCGCTGCTGGCGCTCGTGCGCGACGGGGATGATTGGGCATTTACCAAGATCGAGCGTTACAGCGGCTCCTACGGCTATGGCGTGTACGCCGATTGGGACGGCAGTCAACGCCGATCGCGCGGCACGATTTTCTCCGATCGCGATCTCTATCAGCCGGGGGAAACCGTGTGGCTGACCGGAGAAGCTTTCTATTTGCAAGACGACGAGCTGAAGAGCGATCGCGGCACGCAGTACGCCCTCACTCTTCGCGATCCAGAAGGCAACAAGACGTCCTTAGGCACGCAGCAAGTTAACGACTTTGGCTCCTTTTCGTTCGAACACCAGCTTTTAGAAACGCAATCCCTGGGTTACTACTCTGTAGAAGCGCGCGCAGAAAACGGCATCGCGCTATACGGCGGCTTTCGCGTCGCGGAGTTCAAACCGCCCAACTTCAAAGTGGATTTGGAGGTCGATCGTTCTGAGGCGATCGCGGGAGATGCGATCGAGGCTGTAGCAACGGGAGCCTACCTCTTCGGCTCTCCCATCCGCGATGGCTCGGTGACATACACCGTGACGCGGCAGCGCGACTATCGCTACAGCATTCCCAACTGGGAGGACTACAGGTTCGACCCGCAATGGCAGTGGCCGGAAGAGCGTCCCGAGCTGCCCAGCGACGTGGTGCAAACCGAGACTGTTTTGAATAGCGAGGGCAAAGGCACGTTCGAGTTCGAGATCGATCGCGATTTGCCCTATCCCATCACCTACCGCGTCGATGCCGAAGTGACGGATGTCTCGAACCTCTCTGTCGCCGCTACACAAACGCTGACGGCATATCCTAGCGATCGCCTAATTGGCTTGCAAACCGATTTCGTCGCGCAAGCTGGCAAGCCCTTCCCCGTACGCTTCGTCGTCACCGACCCCAAAGGAAACGCGATCGCGCGGCAAAAAGTACATTTGGAGCTGCAAAAACGCACTTATTCCACCGTCAATCGCCTGATTGAAGGGGCTTCGGTGCCGAAAACGCAGGTTACTTACGAAACGGTCGAAGACGTTACGGCGCGATCGGGAAGCCGCGAACAGGTGGTCGATCTAACTGCGCCTGAGTCGGGGTCGTATCGGATCGAAGCGCGTTTGGCGGGCGACACCTCATCCGCCACGCTCACACACGAATCCATTTGGGTGTCGGGCACCGGGCGGACATATTGGGGAAGTCGCTACGATCGCCCTCGCCTCGATATTCGGTTGGACAAGTCTGAATACAAACCCGGCGAGACGGCGACAGCCCTGATTCAATCTCCCTTTGAAGCCGGGGAGCTGTATCTCTCAGTGGTCAGACGCGATCGCTTTTACGAGACCGTCATTCCCGTCACGGGCAGCGCGCCGCAGGTACAGTTTGAAGTAACGCCCGAGATGTTGCCCAATGCTGCCGTGCAAGCCGTGTTAGTGCGTCAGGGGGAATCGATTGAAACCGCCGATGTCAGCTCGCTCGAAGACTTGAGCTACATCGGCTTTGCCCCCTTTGATGTCGGACTAGACCCCAAGCGCTTGGAGGTGGCGATTGCTCCAGCATCAGAATCCGTGCTTCCCGGCGGCGAGCAAAGTCTCAGCCTGCAAGTGACCGACGCGAACGGTC
>JBCBTL010000596.1:0-2450 GCA_039818705.1 Cyanobacteria bacterium J06639_1 | reverse complement strand
CAGGTGCCACCAATGCGGTGGGAAGATCGAGGTTGCCGCCAGCAACGCCAATTAGCGAGCTGATACCGAGACCTGCAGCACCCGTTATGAGTTTTTTCATTTCGTAATGCACTCCTTCGTACAGAATGGCGATAAAGCGCAACTGGCTTAGCGGATGAAGAATCGCGAGGGAATTACCCTCAATGTTCGATTGCTAAGGCAAAGAGCTAACGCATGAGAACGTGGCGCGATCGCCTTGAGTTGCAAGAGTGCGATGGTTCGATATCCTCGGTGCGAGTCTGTAACGCTAGCTGGCAACAGACGGGGAGAACCTCGTTGCATCGCGACACGAGCAGCATGGCTGCCTGAGTCCCACTTAGCGTACCCAAAGTGTTCGAGACCGTATCATTAACGGCTCTAACCCCTTCATTTTCGCGCCCGATCCCGCTCGGGATCGTTAAGTTCTCAGCGAGCGTTCCAGCTTGCCAGACATATTACGTAAGTACGTCAATTCAAACCGTTAAATTCCACACGATATCTACGCGTTTATCGGTTGAAATTGGGGTGTTTAACCGCACTATTTTTGACACTCGCATCAGGCTCTCGTTGTAAAAGAGCGATCGCATTTGTTTACAATTCGGGGTCGCACAGGTGGCGATCGCTTTCAGCAACGTGGGGGTTGGTGCGCAAGAATGCGCCGAAGGCTCGGCAGCTCGCCGCCATCAGAGTGTTTAGATCCAGCGATCGCGTCCTGAGGCCGTCGATCTCGCTGGTGCTGGCGATCGCGCTGCCATCTGGACTGAAGCGAGCCGATCGCACGCCTCCGCGATGCCCCGCAAAGGTAGTGAGTAGGGAGCCGTCGCGAACGTTCCAAAGGCGTAGGGTGCGATCGCGGCTGCCCGAAAGCAAGGTGGCTCCGTCGGGACTGAACTGAAGATCGGCGATGCTGTCGGTGTGGCCAAGGAGAGCGAGGATTTGCCGTTCGGCGCGCCAGTCCCACAGGCTAATCTCGTCGTTCCAGGCTCCGATCGCGAGGTGGCGACCGTTGGGGCTGAAGGCGATCGCGGCGGCATCGACGGGGAGTTTTGTTATTAGTTCGCCCGAGCTGATTTCCCAGATGTAAACGTGGCGATCGCGGCTGCTTGCGGCCAGATGGTTTCCGTCGGGAGTGAAGGCGATCGCGGTGATGGCATCGGCGGCTTGAGAGAGCGATCGCTCTAAGTTTCGGGTTTCGGCTTGCCACAGGTTGACCGTTCCGTCTTCGCTGCCTGTCGCCAAGAGCGAGCCATCGGGACTGAAGGCGACGCGGGATGCGTCTGCGTTGGGTGTGGAGAGGGCGCGCAGTCCGCCCGTGGAGTCGAGATTGGCGAGGGCGATCGTACCGCTGGCATCGACTGTGGCGAGCTGGTCGCCGTTGGGACTGATGCTGAAGTGGACGACGGGCTGCGACGAACTCGTACGCAGGTGACGAATTAATTCGGGGCGATCGCCTGTCAGTCGCCACAGCTTCACCGAGCCGTCCCACTCGCTGCTGACGAGCTGAGTTTCTTCTGGGGAAGGTACGAACTCGGCGTGAAATGCGCCTTCTGTTGTGAAGTTGACATTGAGATCGGGGATCTCCCACAGGCGTACCGTGCGATCGCGGCTAGCTGATACGAGCGTCCCGTCAGCAGCGATGTCCAGCTCGAAGACCGCATCGTCGTGGCCTCGCAGCATGGCGAGTAAGTCACCCTCCAGACTCCAAATTCGCACCATGCCGTCGGCTTGCCCCGTCACGAGTTTGCGTCCGTCTGGGGTGAAATCGAGGGCGAGAATGCGCGCGCCGTCTCTGCGTTCGGCGACGATTTCCATCCGCTCGCGGTCGGTTTGCCAGTTCCACAGCGCGATCGCTCCGTCGGTGCCAGCAATGGCGAGCGTTTCGCCAGAAGCATCGAAGCGAATCCGCGCCACGCCATCGGGATATCCCGTTGGAGCGGTTTGCAGCGGGATGCCGTCCTGAAGCGATCGCACTTCAACCGTGCCCGAATCGGTGGCAGCGGCGATCGCGTTTCCATCCGGGGCGAACTGAATGTCCGTAACCCAGCCGTCGAAATCAGTCAGGTTCAGCGTGGGTTGTCGCGTATCGAGATTCCAGAGAGTGAGGGAGCGATCGCGAGTGGCGACAGCGAGGGTGCGACCGTCAGGAGAGAAGGCAACGCGGGTAATCCAGGTCGAGCGATCGCCTAATGCCGATACTCGTTCTCCAGATTCGGGATCCCATACATACACCGCACCGCTAGCATCGGCAGTTGCCAATTGCATCCCCCTAGGACTGAAGGCGACGCTGGTGACTCGTTCGGCGTGGTCGTCGAGGGTATGCAAAAGCGTCCCATCGGCTTGCCAGATGCGCACGGTGGTGTCGTCGCTGCCGGAGGCGATGCGACCGTCGGGGCTGCGGCTGACGGAGTTGACGGAGCGATCGTGGCCGTCGA
>JBCBTL010000595.1:0-2450 GCA_039818705.1 Cyanobacteria bacterium J06639_1 | reverse complement strand
CACCCTCCACGTCGGATTGGGCACATTTCGTCCAGTGGAAGTCGATCGCGTCACCGACCACGATTTGCACAGCGAATGGCTGGACGTACCGCAGTCAGCAGTCAAGGCAATTGTCCGCGCTCAGCAAGCGGGAGGTCGAGTGATTGCTGTGGGGACAACGGTGGCGCGATCGCTAGAAACCGCCGCACAGTCAGGCACGTTACAGCCGTGGCAGGGCAAAAGCAATCTCTTCATCTATCCCGGCTATCAGTGGCGCGTTTTGGACGGCCTGATCACGAACTTTCATTTACCTAAATCCAGTTTGTTGATGCTGGTGAGTGCGTTGATGGGGCGATCGCGCCTGTTGGAGCTGTATCGAGAAGCGATCGACGAAGGCTATCGGTTTTACTCATTCGGAGACGGAACGCTCGTCCTGCCTTAAGCCACCAACCCGTACAACACCCCCGACAGCACGGCTCCGATGAATGCGAAGCCGAGATAGGCAGCAAAAACGGGTTTGCGAGCGATCGCGTACACTGCCAGCGCTGCCGGAAGACTGGTCGCCCCACCTGCGAGCAAAAAGCTCATCCCGGCTCCCAGGCTCATGCCCTGCTCTGTCAATCCTTGAATTAAAGGCAACGCCGCATAGCCATTCAGGTAAGCTGGCACGCCCACGATCGCGGCTCCAATCACGGAAAACACGTTGCCGTCACCGGCGATCGCGCTCACCATTTCGTTGGGGACGTAGGCCAGCATCAAGCTTTCCAACAGGAACGCCAGCACGAGCCACTTGCTCAGGAAAAACCAGTTTTTCAAGGCACCTTGGCGGAATTTTTGATTGCGTTCGGGCGCTTGCCAGAACTTCCACTCCACTGCTTTCGGATTGCGAACTTTGCTGCCGCCACACCCACCATTGCCAGCACCATCCTGCAAAGGATTAGCGAAGGCGTATAGGTGCATCAGCGGCAGCGTCCCGAAGCCCCCCAATAGGCCGATTCCCACCGTGGCGACGGTTTTGCCCGCCGCAAAGTGAGGCCCCAACGTCCCCATCGTCAAGGCGAACATCGACGGGTCCATCAGCGGCGAAGATAGCCAAAATGCCATCACTGCTGGGAGCGGAACCCCCACCGACAACAGCGCGGCCACCAGCGGAATCACTCCACACGAGCAAAACGGCGAAAATGCCCCCACCAGCGCCCCCATCACGATCGCCCGCGACACGTTCCCTTGAAACGCCTTGGCAATCAGGTTATCCGCCCCACTTGCTTGCGCGTATGCCGCTGCCGCCACCGACAACAGCAGAAATGGCACGACGTGCCAATAATTCTTCAGCGTAAAGAGAGCGCTTTCTCCCGCTTGCGCGGGCAGCGCGATCGCCAAGATCGCCATCAAAGCAGCGATCGCCAGCACCACCCCATCCCAACGGGCGATCGTGCGACTGACGTATCCCTGAACTCGTGCCGTCATAACCTTTATCTCCAGTAACGCGGTTGCCCGTGCCTGCCAGCGCAGTGGCTCGAATGCAGCTTTTGGTAATTCGATATTTCCAAGAATATCGTTATATTGCTCGTGCTGAAAGTGTTCTGAAATACGACTGAGAGCGATCGCGATCGAAGTCAGGCTACGTCATCGCAAGCGCTGTCGGCGCAGCATTCTGCCGTCAGAAACTCGACGATGCCGTTCATGGTGCTGTAGTTGGTTTTGCACATCAGCGTCGTGCCGTGTCGGTCTTGACTGACGAGGCCAGCATTGATGAGACGGTGCAAATGATGAGACAGGGTCGATCGCGGAATGTCTGTTTTCGCCTGAAGGTCGCCCACCGTCAGTCCCTCTTCGCCAGCGCGCACCAAAAAGCGATAGATATCGAGCCGCGTGACATTGCCAAGGGCTTCTAAGCAGGTTGCTACGTCGTTAGCTTGCATCGATCGCGTCCGTGACCGCCTTCATCCTCAGCCGCCCGAGGCCGGAGCGTCAATCGTACTGGCGAGCTGGCTCGCGATCTGACCTCTCTTGCCCCGAGTTCGCTGGCGTCGGAACGGCGCAGCTTTTTCTTGCAAGCTCCCTGAAATTGAGGCTGCGGGGGCGATTGAACCGCGATCGCGGCGCGTTACAAAATTTCATTACGTTCTCGAAATAATGTATAGTTCGGTGGGGCTAGGCCGTGCGCTCTGCACGAATGGCAACTACGAGGAGTGCGATCGCACCGCAGCTTTAGGGCGGCGTGGTTCTCGTGGCGCGATCGTGTGAGATTTGCAGACTTAAAACCCTTACCGTTGCCACTAAACGACATCGCCGTGACCACAGTTCTCCGTCCCAAGGCTGAATCGACACCGCTAACGCTACAGGATGTCATTCGAGCGATTCCCCGCGAGTATTTCAAACCCAATGCCTGGCGCGCTGCTGGGATGGTTGCCATCAGCGTTTCGATGGCCGTGCTGGGATATTTGACTTTGATCTTTAACCCCACCCCT
>JBCBTL010000594.1:0-2458 GCA_039818705.1 Cyanobacteria bacterium J06639_1 | reverse complement strand
GAATCAGAGCCGCTACGCCCGCGACGTGGGGCGAAGCCATGCTCGTGCCCTGGAAGAAGGAGTAAACCTCTTTATTGGGAGAGCGGCGATCGATGGTCTGCTGGAGCACGCCACCGTTAGGCTGCTGTCCCCGCTGCGTGTCGCCACCGGGAGCGGAGATGTCCACGCCCGTGCCGTAGTTCGAGTACGACGCTTTCTGGCCAGAAGGCCCCGTTGCCGACACCGAAATCACTTCGGGATAGCGAGCGGGATAGCCAGAGCCATTGGCATTGCTGTTACCAGCGGCGGCAATGACGGTCACGCCCTTGCTGACAGCATATTGAACGGCTTCTTGCATCAATTTGCTGCTGCCGCCGCCGCCCAAGCTCATATTGATGACGGTCGCGCCGTTGTCAGCCGCAAAGATAATCCCTTCGGCGATGTCTGCCACGGTGCCGGAGCCGTTCGCATCTAGCACGCGGATGGGCATGATGTTGGCTTGATAGGCAACGCCCGCAACCCCTTCGCGGTTGTTGGTGGATTGCGCCACCGTGCCCGCAACGTGAGTGCCGTGACCGTGGAGGTCATCCGGGTCAGCATCGTTATCGACGAAGTCGTAACCTTTGACGAACCGAGTTTGCTTGAGGTCGGTAACTCGCTTCACGCCCGTATCGATGACTGCCACCGTCGCGCCTTCACCCCGAGTTAAATCCCAGGCTTTGGGCATGTCGATCGCCTTCATGTGCCACTGTTCGGAGTAGCGAGGGTCGTTGGGATTGAAATACGCCTCGTAGGTGTAGTTCGGCTCGGCGTATTCGATATCCGCGTCTGCCGTGAGCTGCTTCATCAACCGTTGGATGTTTTGCTGCTCGCGGGGGTTGTAGCGAAATTCGTAGAGCTGCTCGGCGTCAGCGTAATCGCTCGGGCTATTTTCTGTGAGATTGAGATGAAACTTCTGGCGGATGCGTTCGACTTCGGCGTTGGTGGCCGCGTCGTTGAAATTGACGATGACGCTATCGAAACCCGCAGCTTTATAAGAGTAATTACACCGCTGCTGGGCGTAAGCTGCACCGACTGATAGCACTAATACGGCTGAAAACAGGATGGCAAACCCGCTTTTGAGCCAGGAACTGAATGACCTTCGTTCGAACATGGCAACATTCCTAGGGCGAGTGGGGAGAAGCGCGAAACGGTTGCGCCCATTGTACTCATTGTCCCGGACGCGATCGCCGTCTTGATGTCAATTTTGTTACCCACACCCGCAACGCTCGGCCTGATAATCTGGGCAAGTTAACTGGGAAAGCCAAAGGAACCCCGCCGCGAGCCAGATGCACCGCGAGTTTTACGAGCGAGTCATCATTCCAAAGCATTAGTTTGGTGGATCGGTTTGGTATGGTGTTTCCTAGGCAGAAATGCACGTGGGTGAGGAGTCGAGTGCATGAACTGGAAGGGCATGTGGCCCCGGCTGCGGACGACCGTAGGACTGGGCTTTTTGATCTGGATGGCACGAGTAACGCCGCTCTCAGCCAGCGTTTTCGTCCGAGTCAATATTACTGAGGCTCCGCAGGTCACGATCGGCAGCTCGACGGCGGCTCGCATTCTCAGCTCGGACGGTCGGGTTTTGGCCGAAGTCGATCCCCTCAGTCCGTTAACGGCCAGCTCGCTCGGCTCCGCCGTGCAGTTGGGTGACGTGCAGGGCGATCGCCTCTTCCTCCAGCCCTCTACCGCCAACGGCTCAGTCTTTATCGACGACGTTTGGTATCGCGGCTCGGTCGAACTCAGACTGACCGATGGCCGCTTGATGGCCGTCAACCACGTCGCTCTCGAATCCTACGTCGCCAGCGTCATCGGCAGTGAAATGGGAGGGCACTTCCCGCTCGAAGCGCTTAAATCTCAGGCGGTCGCCACGCGCACGTTCGCTCTCTACAACCACAACAAACGCTTGCAAAAGCCGTATGCAGTGGGGGACGACCAAAAATGGCAGGTCTATAAAGGTATCGCCGCAGAATCTCCGACGACGGTGGCAGCCGTCGAGCAGACCGTCGGAGAAGTTCTGGTGCATAACGGTCGCTTAATTAATGCGGTCTATCATGCCGATTCGGGGGGAGCCACGGAGAACTCCGAGCACGTTTGGACGAATCCGCTTCCTTATTTAAGGGCGGTGAGCGATCGCGATTTGGTCTCCCCGCGCCCCTGGGAAAAGCAGCTTTCTCGCCAAGACTTGCAGCGCGAAATCGTCGGTGTCGGTCAAGTGCGATCGGTGGACGTGGTGGAGCGATCGCCTCAAGGTCGCGTTCGTCGTCTCGTCGTCTCGGGCGATGCGGGCAGCGTTTCCCTAACGGGTCGAGAATTTCGCCAGCGGTTTCGGTTGAAAAGCACGATGTTCGATGTCGAGCCGGGCGCTCCCATCCGAACGGCTAGCGTCGCCCCCGTCGCGACTCCTTCCGCTTACGTCATCAAAGGCCGAGGCTACGGCCAC
>JBCBTL010000593.1:0-2471 GCA_039818705.1 Cyanobacteria bacterium J06639_1 | reverse complement strand
CGCATTCGCTACGAGGGCTTTCCGGGCGCTCGCGACATTCAAGCCGATCTCGATGCCATGCTCGAACGCTGGACGTTGAGCGAAGGCGAGCTGATGGCAAAGGCACGAGCCATCCATCAAGCGGGGACGGCGTATCAAGAGCGCTTCAGCAAGCGGGACGACTGGGCATAAGCTTGATTCTGAGAGGATTTGAGCGTGAAAAAGCGATCGCCTTCATCCGTGTCGAAAACCGCACGACTTGGGGCACAGTTTTACGTCAGCCGAAAAATAGGGCATGATAGCTTCTGACAAGAAACTTCACAACTGTCTGCTTTCGTGAAAAGCATTCGAGGTGTCCTCAACCATGCAGCCGTTAGATGGAAGATTCGCGATCGCTCGGTCGGTCTGGCAGTCTTTAGGCGTTGCCACGCTGACTCTGGGAGTCGCTGCCTGCGGAGCGGATGTCGCGTCAGAATCCACTCCCTCCGCAGACTCCGCGATCGCGAGTGCTGACGCCGTTGACGTCGAAACCGTTGCGGTGAACTCCGGTGGCGTCACGCGCAATCAAGTCGTGGTTAACGGCACGCCCGTCGCTTCGTTCTCGGAAACCCAGGGCAAGCGCGCCCGCGTGGTGGCTAAACGCCTGGAGAAATTAGCGGGCGATCGCAAGCTTGCCGCTCATTTGGCACAACCCAGCCTCGCCAACGGTATGGCTGTGGGGGCGATCGCCGATGAAGTCGTCTTCACCGTCGATGAAGCCACAGCACAGTGGTACGACGAACAGCCGTCCGAACTGACCGTGAAATGGGTCAACAACCTGCGCATCGCCCTCGGCGGCGACCCGTTAGGGGCATCCGAAATCGGCGAGTATCGCGACAGCTTTCCGCCGCAAGAGCTGGATTTGCAAGGCTTCTCGACCTGGTACGGCGCATCTTTCTACGGCAGCGATGGCAGCGATCGAGCTCGTCCAGCTAGCACCTACATGAGCGTCAACAGCCCCGAGAAAGAAGAGACCGTGCTGGTACGCACTAGCGATCGCGGCCCTCATGTCGGCGCGCGCGTGCTGGATGTCTCGTCGCAGTCTATCGATATCGTCAGCAGCAATCCCGACGCCGCAGCACGATAACCCGTTGCGCGCAAAGCGACCTCGGTCACTAGCGCCTTCACTGCGCCGCCCTACAATAAACACTTGTCACCCGCACGCGCCCGATCCGAACGGCCTGGGGGTGACAGGTCTGAGCGATGTGAAGTACGTCTGAGGAACGACTCGATATGTTGGATTGCGCGATCGTCGGTGCGGGCCCTGCGGGGGGTGCAGCCGCTTATCACTTGGCAAAACAGGGGCACTCGGTCGCGATTGTAGAAAAAGAGTCTTTGCCGCGTTACAAGCCCTGTGGCGGCGGCGTGTCGCCCATCGTGGCGCAGTGGTTCGATTTCGACTTTTCGCCCGCCATTTCCCTCAAGGTCGATACCATCCGTTACACCTGGCAAATGGACGACGCGGTGGAAGTCCAGCTCGAAACCCCCGAGCCGATTTGGATGGTCCGCCGCGAGGTGTTCGATCATTTCTTGGTCGAGAAAGCGCAAGAACAGGGAGCCGAACTCAAAGACAACACCGAAGTCACGGGGATTGAATTTAAGAGCGATCGCTGGGTGGTCAATACGGCCAATGGCCCCATTGAAGCTCGCTACCTGATTGCCGCCGACGGTGCGAAAGGGCCGATGGCGAAGTGGCTGGGCTTCAAAGACCGCAAGCGCCGGTTTGGGGGGGCGATCGAAGCAGAAGCTCCCGCAGACGTAGAAAACGCCAACGTCGCACACTTCGAGTTCGGCATGGTCAAAAACGGCTATATCTGGAACTTCCCCAAGGCAGATGGGTACTCGATCGGCATCGGAACGTTCCGGGGCGGCGAGCCGCAAAACCTGCGCGAAATCGTGTCTGAATACGCCGAACAGTTCGACGTGGACTTCTCCTCCATGCAGCAGTACGGTCACCCCCTGTGTTTGTGGGATGGCAATCAAAAACTCCACACCCAAAATGCCGTACTTGCAGGCGAAGCCGCGTGCGTGGTGGATCCATTCACCGCTGAGGGTATCCGTCCGTCTATCTTTAGCGGCATCAAAGCCTCAGACGCCATTCACGCCGCTCTCGGAGGAGACAGCAAAGCCCTCAATCGCTACACCGAAGTGATGAACGAAGAGTGGGGTGGCGACATGAAGTGGGCGCAGCGTCTCGCCGGGACATTCTACCGCTTCCCCGGTGCTGCCTACCGGATGGGAGTGAAGCGCCCCAGCGCTACGCAAAAGATGGGCAAAATTCTTTGTGGCGAACTGCGCTACGGCGACGTAGCGGGTCGGGCATTAAAGCGGCTCAGTGGCAGCTTGATTCCCGGACGAGGATAGGTCTAGAGCGAGTCTGTCGCCATCGCCCTCGTTCTGCTGTACTGAGGCGATCGCGCAGCCCTCGAAACCAACTGCGCGCGACGTGTGGG
>JBCBTL010000592.1:0-2471 GCA_039818705.1 Cyanobacteria bacterium J06639_1 | reverse complement strand
CACGATCGAACATGCGTTCGGACGCTCGGAAGTCCCGCTCGACCCTCAGCGAGTGGTCGTTCTCAATCCGGTGGTCGATTTGGATATCCTGCTCGCCCTCGGGATCGAACCCATCGGGATTGCTGGATTTACCGACGATCGCGGTTATGCCGTCCCACCCTATCTGAGCGAGCAAACCGAAAACATTCAAATTACGGGCAATATCGTTCAGCCCGATCTCGAAACTATCGTGCGGCTCGCTCCCGACTTAATCGTCGGTACAGATCGACACGGCGAACTCTATCCTCAACTGTCTCAAATCGCTCCCACTGTCGCGTTGCCCACCCGGCGCTCTGAAACACTCCAAAGCCGCACGCTCGCATTAGCCGATGTCGTTAACCGCCGCGATCGCGGCGAAGACATCCTAGCGGCCTACGAAGCGGATATTGCCAACTTTCAAGCAGCACTCGGCGATCGCCTCGACGACATCGAAGTATCGTTCATCCGCGTGCGCAACGACGGCATTTTTCTTTACGTCAAATCGTCCATCACGGGACGACTGTTCGAGGCGGCTGGCGTTAAGCGTCCCCCCGCTCAAGATGTATCCCGCCTGTTGCCACGCATCCCCATCAGCCTCGAAACCCTCGATCGCGCCGATGGCGACATTATCTTCATTTGGGGAGATTTCGCAGGCGACGCCGCCGCCCGCGATCGTCTGCAAGCGAATCCCCTCTGGCAGCAGCTCGATGCCGTTCGTGCCAACCAAGCCCACGTCGTCACCGAAACGTACTGGTTTTTCCCAGGTATTCAAGGAGCTTCGCTGCTGCTTGACGATTTACAGGGGTATTTGCAGCAAGTTCCGGTCGAGACGAATGCCGAAACGTGAGAGTTGAGCATTTCATTCTGAGTATCAATTCATACTAACTCTGACAGCCAGCTCGCCAATCGAGGCTAACTGAGAATAGCTTGCATCTTACCTTCACGCCAATCTCAGCAAGCCTGTCGCTCTGAGCTTGCTTTCTACGTAGCCCTTGGCAGTCACTTATGCCTTTTTATAATTTAAGAACTCCAGAATCTCAACTCAAATCCTCCGCTGAAAAGTATCTGATACTAGGGTCTAGAAAACAGGAAAATCTATCTAGAACTTCCACAGAAAGAGGGCTGAGACCGATTCAAGACCTTAGGTAGATACCTAGAGGCGAGTGAGCCTTTCCCTGCTAACTCTGCACGAGCCATGAGATTTTACATTCCAATGCCTCAGACGATACTTGCTGCTCTAAGAAGGTGGTGGTAGACTCACCTACGTATTTTGTTGATACTCATTGTCAACAAAATGTGCTGTAAAGCACTAGACCGGTTTTCCGTTGAAACAATGAAGGAGATAAGTATTGATGTCTGCCTCACCCTGTCTGGAGCCTGTAGTCAGTCAGACTTCTCCAAGCTCGGAACGAAAGCTCGTTGTCTTGGATGCCCGAGTTGTTGACCTACCCGCTCTGCGAGATGACGCGGGTGCTAACTCTGACGTTCTCGTTCTCAACTCAGAGCGCGATGGCGTCGCTCAGATTGCTGACTACTTAGAAAGTGGCGATCGCGTTTCGAGTCTCCACCTCGTGGCTCACGGGTCTGCTGCTAGCTTGCAGCTCGGCAGTACGCACCTCAATATCAGGACTTTCGACCTCCATGCCGACTCGCTCCAACGCTGGGCGCGAATGCTCGACGGGGCTGACCTGCTCGTGTACGGCTGCGAAGTGGCTGCGGGCAGCATGGGTCAACTTTTCCTTCAGCAACTTCATCAGTTCACCGGAGCCAACATTGCAGCGTCTACTCAGGTTGTCGGCAAGACCGACGCTGGCTCTAACTGGACGCTCGACGCTCGCATTGGGAACGTGGCAAGCGCGATCGCTTTTTCCAGCCAGCTTCAGCAGAGTTACTCGGGTCACTTCATTGAAGTCGGTATCAGCGACGAAAATGACTTCGTGATTGAAGGGGGTGGTGCCAATGGGAATGGCATTTACACTATCAACTTCACCATTAGCGAAGCGCCGCCCGAATCGGGCATCGCGGTCTTGATACGCACGAATCTACCCAATGCTTTGTTCGGTGAATTCAACGCGGTTGCGGCAGCTCTCGGTCAACAGGGAGGCGGCATTCAAGGACTGAGGGGGATTCCTCAACTCGTCAATGCATTTGACACGATCGTCGGGCTTGACGGTCAAGTCAATGGGGCACTGCCACCGGGCGGTCCTCCCTTCAGCGCCCAAATCAGGTTGCCTCTGGTAGATGACGCTCAAGTGGAGGGAGTAGAGCAACTCACTGTCGAACTTTTGCCCGTTCCAGTCGCTCAACAGCCCGCTTTCCCCGGTAGCGAACTTGTCACGATCGACCCCACGCAAAACACGACCTCTGTTTTGCTCGTTGATGATGCCAGCCTAGTACCAACCATTACGAGTGCTGCTACAGCCAGCGCTGGTTTGGTTCTCTGCAACGCTGGC
>JBCBTL010000591.1:0-2485 GCA_039818705.1 Cyanobacteria bacterium J06639_1 | reverse complement strand
CTCTACCCACGTCAAACAAGTGCGGGCGCACTCTCCCGGTGCGGGGGCGTAAGGCTGACCCGCGATCGCCTGTTCGATCCAGTCTGCGGCTCGTAATTCCAGAGCTTCGATCGCGTCTCCGATAATTCGCGGCTCGCGCCCGAGGCGATCGCGCAAGTCCTCCGGCAACGAGTCGAGCGGGTCGCTGGGTTCGGCGGTCAGCGGGTCGAAGGATAAGTGGAAGTCTTGGGCGATCGCCTGAGTTAGTCCCAACTGTCCGTTGCCGGGATAGCGAGCCAGCGCCGTCACTAAGTCGATCCCTTGTCGCCCGGTCGGAACTTGCCCCAAAACGTGCAGCCCGTCTCGAATTTGCGCCTCTTTCAGCTCGCAAAGATAGCCGTCAATCGAGTTGAACAGTTCGCTCGCGTCATCCGATCGCGCGTCGAGATCCTGCAACAGATTCTCCCGCTCCAGCAGCTCCAGAATTTGGGGTTGAATCAGAGACAAACG
Organism: Cyanobacteria bacterium J06639_1; assembly: GCA_039818705.1. GTDB lineage: Bacteria > Cyanobacteriota > Cyanobacteriia > Thermostichales > PCC-7336 > JBCBTL01. Next base: position 1,996 of record JBCBTL010000591.1, on the reverse strand, counting down.
TCGCGGGTCGAGAGTTTGGGCTTCGTAGTATTCATCGATCAGCGTTTCCAGCTCCAGCAGTGAACCGTAGAGTTCTGCCCGAGTCAGCGGTGGCGTTAGGTGATCGATAATGACCGCTTGCGATCGCCGTTTCGCCTGCGCCCCTTCGCCGGGATCGTTGACGATGAAGGGGTACAAGTGCGGCAGCGCCCCAAACGCCACTTCAGGAAAACAGGTTTCGGAGAGCGCAATCCCTTTGCCGGGAAGCCATTCCAAATTGCCGTGCTTGCCGACGTGAGCGATCGCCTGCGCCCCAAACTCATTCCGCACCCAGGCATAAAACGCCAAATACTCGTGGGTGGGAATCAAATCGGGTGAGTGATAGCTGAGGCTGGGATCGAGGTCGTACCCGCGCGACGGTTGAATCCCAACGAAAACATTTCCGAGTTGCAGCCCAGCGATTGCGATGTCCTCCTGCGGCGGCTTGCCCCACTGCTCCCGCATTTGGGTTTTCACGACGGCGGGCAACGCCTCAAACCAAGCTCGATAATCCTCAGCCGCCAGCACCTGACGAGTTGGACGCAGCAGCTTTCCTTCTGGATCGTTCGTCACCGATTCCGTCAGCCAGTTCATTAACTCTGTCGAGTCCGCCGGAATTCGACTCAGCTCGTACCCAGACGACTGGAGCGATCGCAAAATTTCCACGCAGCTCGCCGGACTATCCAAACCTACCCCGTTCGCCAACCGTCCGTCCCGATTGGGATAGTTCGCCAAAATCAGAGCGATGCGGCGATCGCCCTCAGGAGTCCGCCGCAACTTCACCCAGTTCGCCGCGAGGTCGGCCACGAATTCAACGCGATCGCCCACGGGTTCGTAACGCACCACGTCAGTCTGAAGGCGATCGTGCTGCTGCGCCACCTGCTTGAACGACAGCGATCGCGTAATGATGCGCCCGTCCACCTCCGGCAGCGCCACGTTCATGGCAATATCGCGAGGCGAAAGCCCCTGAATCGACTCCTCCCACTGCTCCCGCGTGCCACCACTCAGAATCGCCTGCAACACCGGAACGTTCAGAGTCTCCCAAATATCCACCTTGGGCGCGTCCGCATCCAGCTTCGCCATCGAAAAACTGGTGGTGTCGATCGCCACGTCAATCCCTGCCTCATCCTGAAAATGCTGGAGGAGGCGATCGCTCAACTCCGGATCTTTCAGCGAGTAGGTAAACAGACACGTCGCATTCAATCCCCGCCGTCGCAACGCCCCACACAGCACGTCAATCGGAGCTGTATTCGCCGCTAGCACGTGCGCCCGATACAGCAAAATTCCGACGTTGGGAGCGTTCGGCAGGGAGTCTAATCCTTCTGGCGTGTAGAGTCCGATATTGGCGATCGCTTCTGGAGCCGCCACTTCATAACTCGTTCCCAACGTGGCATTGGCGATCGCCTTCAGCCCCTCAGCTAAATTCTCAGCACCGCCCGCCAAAAAGTATTGCCAGAGGCGATCGCTAGTTTTCAAATCGAACGTCGAGTGACTCATTAAATCGAGATCGGGGCGATCGTCCCCCGGCAGCACCAGCAACTCCGCCCCCGAATTCGCGATCGTCTCCTTCACCACCTCCAGCCCGTCTTCCCACCACAATCGCCCCCCCAACAGCCGCACCACCACGCACTTCGCCCGCGCCAACACGTCCTGGGCATACGTATCGATCGCCAACTGCTGCTGCAAATTCAGCAGATTAACCACCCGCACTTCGGGGAAATCTTGGGGAAGGCGATCGACTGCTGCCGCGATCGCCTGAATATCCGTATCCGCCGCCGTCAGCACCACCACCGGAGCCGGATCTTGCTCGACAAATACCACCCCCTCTTGTCCGGGCTGCCATCCCCCCGGCATCGCCGCAATTCGGTGCATGACTTAAGCTCCCAATTCCAGAGCCGCAGTTTAGCAGACCTCTGACAGTGCTCTAGAAACGTAATTCATCGACTTGAGCTTTGTATTCATGTATAGGGTCGAACAG
>JBCBTL010000590.1:0-2486 GCA_039818705.1 Cyanobacteria bacterium J06639_1 | reverse complement strand
TGTCACTACATGGAGCTTGTGACTCTCCCTATCGATTTGAGAAGGTGTTTAACTATCTGATTGACTCCGATCTTGATAGTTTATCTCAAGCAGTTTTCCAATTGCTTCACTCGGATAAGGATAAACTCATAAAGGCAATCCTTATTTCACTATCGAAACGAACGACAATTCCAGATCTTTTTGACGAGCCAATCTCTAGAATTGTAAATTGCGATTGTGGGGAAACTCGGTCGATTGCATTGATTGCTCTTAGTGCAAAACCTCAGCTTGCACAAAGCTTAGAAAATGAGGTTTGGGAGGCACTTTTTGCTGATGAATGGTTCGTTCGCGGCAACGCGGCGAACGTTTGCAGTTCTGCACAACTCTCCCCAGACCGTTTCTTGCCAGTTCTCGAAGCTCTCGCGACCGATTTCGAGGGACACGATTGGTGTCCAGCAGAATGCGCTGTCAAGGCTATCGGCCAATATCGGTCGCGAGCAAAAGCTCTCCTACCTGCGGTGGAGAAAGCACTTGCAAAATGGTTGAGTGAGGAAGGAGACGAAAGTGACGGGTTTGTCAAATATTGTAGAGATGCAGTGGCATCCATTACCTCTTTTCAATAGGTAAGTATACGAAAATGCATCATTCAAACAAAGTTGTGTTTGGCAATCCAAAACGAGTAGTGGTTAGTTGCTGAGAACGCTCGGCCAGTTGCGATCGCCTTTCGCAATATTGCCGGGGATGTCGCGCGCCCAGCGATTTTGAACGCTGGCGTTGAAATTCAAGTAGAGCTTGCCATCGACAATTTTCCAGGCTGTGGGATCGACTGCTGCCGTGTACCCCTGACTGACTGCCCAGGCGCAGAACCCGCCGTACTGAGGAGCGTATTGGACTGGGTTTGCGGCGAAGGCATCTCTATTGGCGGCGCTAGCGAACTGCCAAACGGCATCGCCCCATTCGTACGTAAATTCTGGACTGCCGGGAACGTAAGCACCGTCCGTGAAATAAGCCACGACATCGGCACCTCGGATGGCAACGCCAGCTTCGGTAAATACGGCTAGCGGCGGCTCGACCGATTGCGGTGCGGCAGTATCGGCAGAGGCAAGCGTGGCCGCGGGGCGTGTCTGAGTCTCGCTTGCATCAACTACTTCAACAACTTCAGCAGTTTCAATTGGCGCGTCGGAGGCTTTCGATGCGGGAGAGCCGCAGCTCGCGATCGCGATCAGTCCTAAAGCGGCAGTCGACACCGACAACCATCGCAAAGGCAAATTCATAGCTGCTCCGAGCGCTTCATTTCTATCTTACGAGCGTCGATTCGAGACCCTTAGGGTCAAAACAGTGATGCTTTTGCCGCAAACTTCTCGCCCAGGTGCGGCGCGCGATCGCCTAGACAGTCGCCAGCGTTCCGGCAATGAGGCGATCGCGATCGAGGACGAACATCGGCGGTTCGCCCTCGGTTTGGACGGCAAGCGAGCTGACGTACTGAATGGTGCCCGCCGCACGATAAGTCTCCGGCAGCGGGGTAAATGCCGATGCGGGGATGCGACGCACGGCAGGTGGGGTTTGGGTGGGAAGGCCGACCCAATTGTCTTCAGAGTTACTGACGACGATTAAGAAGCTGGGCGCGGTGGAGTTATTGGACGCGATCGCCCCGGCAGCATTGCTTTGAGACGAGCCGATGTCCGACTGACTGAAAATGCGGCGGGCTACGTCCACCACCACCAGCTCGCGACCTTCAAACACCGTCAGACTGATGCCGCTGTGGTTGCCGTCGCCGTAGATGTCTCCCAGCACGGACACTTTGCGGACGGCTTCGAGGGGGAGGGCGAACCACTCGTCTTGCAGCTTGAAGGTCAGCACTTGCCGAGTGGCTTCGGCAGTGCGCGATCGCGATCGGCGGGTGCGGGATGAAGATAGCGTTGCCACGGGGATGTCCTCGCTAGTGGGCGATCTCTTTGAGGGTGCGGAGTAGCTCTTGCTCGTTGTAAGGCTTCGAGAAATAGGCCGTCGCGCCCAGGCTGGAGGCGAGCTGGCGGTGTTTGTCGCCGCTGCGGGAGGTGAGCATGGCGATGGGAAGGGTCTTGAAATCGGGGTTGGCGCGCAGTTTGGCGAGGACGCCGAAGCCGTCGAGGCGGGGCATTTCGATGTCGCAAATCACGGCTTTGACCCGGAGACCGCCCGTGAGTTTTTCGACGGCATCTTGACCGTCTTTGGCTTGCTCGACTCGATACCCGGCTTTTTCGAGGGTCATGGCGAGGAAGCGGCGGACGTTGACGGAATCATCCACGATCAGGATGGCATTGTCGGAAAAAGAATCAGCGGGAGGAGCGATCGCCCCGGCATCACTTGGCGTTGTTAACTTCGGCGATGTGCCGCGCTCTTCGCTATCAATCCAGCTCAACAGTTGAGACACGTCCGCGAGGGGGACGACTTGGCCGTCGCCCAGAATCGTACAGCCGGTATATCCAGGGGGCAGGGGCATGGTGGGTTCGACTTGTCGAACGGCC